>PXTN01000018.1 GCA_003022565.1 Bacteroidetes bacterium QS_3_64_15
CCCATGTCGATATCGATCCGTTCTGAATGAAGCATGGAGGACCATCAACCTATCATCCAATATTTCAAGTGGCAACTGGTATTACAAGCACTAAAGTTGTCAACGACTCCTCGGCCAGTACTACACGCGACTACCAGGACGTAGAAGCCCACGCGACCGGAACCCTGCAAACAACCGATATATACTGGGATACGACGGACAGTTGTAGCGACAGCGGCAGTCCTAGCAATCCCGACGAACCGTCACAGTAGAAACCCGCCCAGCCCTTTATCCATGCCCAGCTCATTGCTTGAAATGAGCTGCGGTTGGAAACGGCTGGGAACCCCCATGGATACAGAAAGACCCCGCCACACTCGACTATCGAGTGGGCGGGGATCGTCAGTTGCATTGCTACACAACTGGCCATCATGTGCGATGGGCTTTCGAGCATCGCGAGAACCCAGCCCAGCTTGTCTACTTGGAAACAGCTGTGGCTACGGTGCTGACCGACCGCTACCGACCATCCGGCAGACCGGTGTACCCAGTCGATCGCACACTGACGTTGTCGCTGTTGCGGAGTCCTGCCGGCAGGGCGGATTTGCTTTCGCTTTTAGAGGATTTATCAGACTCGTAAGCGAAAGAGATAGTGCCGGCTCCTTCATCTTCGGTGAAGAAAATCACCTCATCATCACCGCCACCGTTGCAAGACAGATCTTCGTCTGCCTTACACTGATGAACACCGATGAACTGATGGTAGCGCTTGCCATCGGCAAACCATTCGGGTTTAACGCCCAAAAGGACAGAGGTGCGCCAGTCGTCAACGGAATTGTCATCACGGACAATCGCCGTCTGGTTGGTGTCCGTCATGTTATCCTCGGTGCCGGTCTTGATAGTGAAGGCAAAGCCCTGATTGCCTTTTCCAGCATCGATGTGATTGGTCTGTGTGACAAGGACATTGCCAACAGCATCATCGATGGAGGCAGGGAGCGGAGCGACATGCTTCCGATCGGCGAGCAGTTGTGTGTGTTTGCCGTCAGCACTTGACACCAAGAAGGTTTTGGTTGAACCAGATGAATTCTGCGTAAAGATCCGATGCTCCTCACCATCATCCGACTCGGACGTACGCCCGGGATCACCGCCGTCACCCTCGGTCGGGATGTCGTTTTCGTCTTCATCTGTCCAGACACCGACAAGCCCATCTCCGTCGTTATCGAAGCCATTCACACAGTGAGCCACACGCCGCTGGCCGAGTGTTACGGGCGAATCCGCAAGCACAAAGGTTTCACTGGTGTCGGCATACACTTCGCTTTCTTGCTCGTGCTCGGCCGCCGACGCCGCCAACTCATCCACGTTCACGGAGACCTCGGCGGTCAAAGGAGCCGCGCCAGAGGCGACTGTCTCACCGTCGGCTGAAAGCTCAACCGAACTGGATAGCTCAATTTCCGTCTCCAGCGCCTCGGCTTCTACCGTCACTTCGGCCGTCTTCTCGGCAAGTGTGATCTCGACAGTCTGGCTACTTTCGGGCGTGTACGTGCTGGATCCATCCTCGTAGCCGTCACGCTCGGCGGTGACCTCCCGTGTCTCCGTGCTGTAGGCAACCGAGCCCGTAAACTCCCCGGTACCGGTAACAGCACCGTCGGTGACTTCAGCGTCTTCGAGCACATTACCGTCCGTATCTAGCGGCCGGTAGGTAATGGCCACGCTGTCGGGTGTGGGCTCCGTGATGGAGACGGTCACCTCGTCGGTTTCCGAGCTTTCACCATCCGAGACAGACAGCTCAGCCGTGTACTCACCGGCCGACTCATAGGCGTGGCTGACCGTTTCACCACTGCCACTGTCTCCGTCGCCAAACTCCCAGTCGTAGGTAAGCGAGCCGGCGTCGTCGTCGGGATCACTTGAGCGGCTGGCGTCGAAGGTCACCTCCGTGCCGGCCGTCGTATCCGTCGGGCTGGCCTCGGCCACCGCGGTCGGTGGCTGGTTGCCGCCGTTGTCGCCGGGCGGGCCGCTGTCGCAGGCGGGCCCGACCATGAGAACGAGCAATATGCCGAGGAGGGCACGACGAATGCCCGAGGCGTTCCCAACAGCATTCATGGGAAAAGAGGAAGGATGGGAAGCAAGGGTCGTTTCTGAGAAGGGGCGTCCCGTCAGGGACATTGCAAAGCTTTAAAACTTACAAGGAGCGAGGAGTTCTGTCAACTGGAGCCACGGACGTGACTCCATTTCCACCTTTTGAAGGAGGTGGCAATTTCGGTCGTCAGATGGACGCCAAATCGGGGGCCGATGCCCGTCCGCCCCTCTTTCTCCCACGCTCCCGCGCCCTCGTCCCCCACGCCTCCGCGTCCCACATCACTCCTCGGGCCGTTCCAGGCCCGGCTGTTCGAGGCGGAGCTGGGCCGAGATGCGGTACGAGAACCCCAGGTCCTCCGCCACGAGCCCGGCAAAGTCGCCGAAGCTGAAGTCGACCGACACCTGTTCGAGGTCAAGCCCCGCGCCGACCGACGGCGTGAAGTCGACCCCGATGGGGTCGCCGATTTGGAGGCGCTGAATGCCGCCCCGCAGCTCCACGACGCCCGCGTAGCGGAAGGCCATTCCCAGCCGCGGGTGGAACGACACGTCGCCGATGTTCGGGACGAAGGCCCGCTGGCCGTCCACCGCCACGTCGACGTCGAGCCCTGCGGTGAGCGCATGTCCGTCGCCCACCGGCCACACGGCCCCCGAGCCGAGCCGGGCCACCGGCAGCACGAGCGCCGTGCCGCCCTGCGGAATGCGCTGGTCGAACACGGCCTGGTACCGCGCCGCGTTGTCTTCGATCAGCGAGCCGTCGTCGTTCAGGCAGGCGTCGAACGGCTCCCCGTCAATCGGATTGGTGCAGTTGACCTTGAAGGCGTCGGGGTTGACGCTCCAGCTTTGCAGCATGGTCGTCACGTCGCGGATCACGGCGCCGAAGCGGTAGGACCCCGTTTTGTAGCGCGCCGACGCGTCCATGCTGTAGCCCCAGGCGCTGGCAAAATCGCCGATGGAGCGGCGAATGCCTTTGAAGTTGACGCCCACCGAGAGCCGGTCGCTCACCTGGCGACTGTAGCTCACGAACAGGGCCCAGTCGGCCGCCGAGAAACGGGTGATGCGGCTTTCGTAGCCGGGCAGGGGCTGCCCTCGGTCCGGATTCCACGCCGACAGGGTGTTTACGATGTCGTTCACCCCACTCCGAAAGACCGACACGCCGACCGTCGACCGGGCCGTGATCGGCATCGCGACGCCGCCGTAGTCGAACGACACGGCTCCCGCGAAGCGCTCGACGTGCATGTAGCTGATCTCCGGATACGAGAGCCCCCGGAGGCCGGCCGGGTTCCAGTACCCGGCGCTCACCTCGTCGGCCAGTCCCGCGTACGCCCCGCCCATCCCGAGGGCCGCGCGTCCACCCCGCCGGCCAGAAAGTCGGCGCCGTACTTGGCAATGCGCTGGCCGTGGGCCGGCCCCGTGCCGAAGGCCCCGAATAGCAGGACGCCGAGCATCAACCGGCCAAGCCGCCAACGAGACATGCGAAAACGTGTGCGTGTGAGAGGGACGCGAACTGTTTGGTCCGAGGGGCAGTCATCCCAAATCCGCTCGAAGGATTCGGGTATGGATGGACGTGTGGACCGATGGCTTTCAAGTCCCGATTCCCATCGGGATGTATGGAGGCAAAAATACGTCCATACATCCATTCCTCCAGACCTCCATACCCGAACGGAGCGTGCGGAGTTTGTATCAGGATGCTACGCGTCGCAGCCGGGCCGCGAACGCGCCGTCCATGCGGTGCCGCTGCGGCAACGTCGCCAGGTGGCCCGCGTCCGACACCATCTCGTCGGGCACATGCTCGGCAACCGACGCCGTCGTGAATGCGTCGTGGCGCGCGAGAAACGCGTCGACCCGCTGCTCATTTTCCTCAGGCTCGATGCTGCAGGTGCTATACACGAGGAGGCCGCCGGGCCGGACCAGCAGGGCCGCCGCGTCGAGGAGCTCGTCCTGCAGCGCCGCCATCTCCTCCAGGTCGTCCGGCGAGCGGCGCCAGCGCAGGTCGGCCCGCTTGGCGAGCACGCCGAGCCCCGTACACGGCACGTCCAACAATACACGATCGGCCTGCGGGGGATCCGGCTGGTCGGCCCACTCGCGGAGGTCGGCCGCCTCGGCACGGACCATGTCGCCCACGCCGTGGGTCGCCGCGGCCTCCTCGACCCGCTTTAGGCGCTGCTCGTTGCGGTCAACGGCATAGATCGTTCCCTGTCCCTTCATGCGGGCCGCCGCGTGCATCGTCTTCCCACCCGGCGCGGCACACCCATCGATGAGCGTCTCGCCGGGCTGAGGATCGAGCAGTTTCACGACCAGGCCGGCGCTCTCGTCCTGCACGGCGACGGCCCCGTCGTCGAGCAGCCCCTCGGCGATGAGGGTCTGGAGGCGCTTCAGGCGGAGGTGATCGTCGAGGTACGGAGAATCGATATTGACCACGTCGTGCGCGTCGAGCCAGTGTGCCACCTCGTCCCGGCTCGTGCGCAGTGGGTTGACGCGCACGCCGTACATGGGACGGCGGTTGTTGGCGCGGAGGAGCTCGGTGGTCTCGTCGAGCCCAAACCGATCGAGCCACCGGCGCACCATCCAGGTGGGGTGCGAGTAGCGGACGGCGAGGTCTTCGGCCTCCTCGCCCGTGTCGGGCGTGGGGATGTGCTCGCGGTCCCGGTCGATGGTGCGGAGGACGCCGTTCACGAGGTTGCCCGCCCCGGGCCGCAGTTCCTGCTTGGCCAGCTCCACGTATTCGTCGACCGCCGCGTGGGTGGGGGTGGACTGGAACAGCAACTCGTAAAGCCCCAGGCGCAGGATGTGCCGAAGGCGGTGCTCCATCGAGTCGTACTCGCCGTGGTAGGCCTCCCCCAGCACAAAGTCGAGCCACCGGCGCTGCCGGGTGACCCCCGCCACCAGCTCGCGGGCCTGTCGGCGGGTGCGGGCGTCGGCGTCGTCAGCCGTCAGCTTTTCCACGTAGGCGTCGTCTTCGCGCACCCGTTCGAGGTGCTGGAGGGCAAGAACGCGGGCGGGCGAGACGGTATCGGTGGAGGGCTCCATAGACAGGGATGTACGCTGGGACAAGAGCAACGGGATATTTTAACGCACGAACCAGCGGGCCGTTTTCCGTCCGGGTTCAGACCGCCGGACCGATGTCGTCATACCAGTTACGAGAATTCAGTGTACACTCTCCACTTCTGAATCCGCTGTCCTCCAGTAGCGCTGTTGGAGTCCAACGGCGCTGCGGGGGTCAACGTCGGAATGTGGCTCGATCAACTGGATCGCCGGGCATTCGAAGACCTGTACACTGATCTCTGGCATACGGTATCAGTCCGCGTCCCGCAGGTCCTCAACGCGTTCCTCGATGGCGTCGAGATCGTCGTCGTAGATGGCGCTGCTGCTGATCCCCGTGTCGGCGATCGCGTCCGCTTCCTTGCGTCCAGGGTCCGGCTCCCGCCGCTGCATG
This sequence comes from Bacteroidetes bacterium QS_3_64_15, assembly GCA_003022565.1. GTDB lineage: Bacteria > Bacteroidota > Rhodothermia > Rhodothermales > Salinibacteraceae > Salinibacter. Next base: position 5,480 of record PXTN01000018.1, read on the forward strand.
GTCCCACGCTGATCCATGAACGGCAGAAACAAACCGCCCCTCCGTCTCCCCGCCGTCCGACTCGATGCGCGCCCGCATCGTTTCCCCGCGCCGTTTCTACGCGCCCTCGAAAGATCCCGAGCAGCGGCGAAGAGCCCCGTGCGGACGATCCATGCTGATGACAACTCCTTTCCATACGCTTGTACTTCTACACCTCCGGCACGGCAATCGCATCTTGGCCCGAGGCCTGATGGTGCCCCGATCCGGGGCGGGGTGTTCGTGCTCCCACGCGCCCTCTCACCCGTG
>PXTN01000019.1:0-4049 GCA_003022565.1 Bacteroidetes bacterium QS_3_64_15
GTTCCTCCGCAGGTGGCTCCTCCTTCCCTCCGCCCTCTTTCCTCTTCCCCCTCACCTTCTTCTCTCCTTCACTCCTCGCCTCTCCCGAAAACGTCGTTCACCGACCCCATCGACCGCCCATCGACCGTGGCCACCACTCGTCAAAAATCCCTTGCGGGGGCCTCTCCAAATGCTTATGCTTATGCATCGAGATGTTCGTCGGAAACGTGCGCTGCTCCTTCCTCGCTATTCTTCATCATCGACCCCTCCCCCTCCCATGAGACCCGTTCGGATACTGTGCGTCCTTCTCGTTACGGCGGTCCTCAGTACCGTCCTGGCCCCCGCGTCGGCCCCAGCCCAGGACATGGAGCGCGAGGAGGTGATTGTGGACGCCGAAAACATGGCCCCGCCCTCCGTGGACTACCAGGGCGACCTGCCGCCCCTCATCGACCGGCAGACCTTCTTCGGGGATCCGCAGCGGACCGGGGCTCAGGTTTCACCGGACGGGAAGCACGTGGCCTTCATCAAGCCGTACAAGGGCGTCATGAACATCTGGATGAAGGGCGTGGACGAACCGTTCGACGCCGCCGGGCCGGTGACGGCCGACACGAGCCGCCCCGTGACCAACTACTTCTGGACCCAGGACAGCGAGCGCATCCTGTACCGGCAGGACAAGGGCGGCAACGAAAACTTCCACATCTACGCCGTCGACCCCGACACCGAGGAAACGACCGATCTTGGGGTGCCGCCCGCCGAGGACCTGACGCCCTACGAGGGCGTGCGCGCTCAGGTTATCGACGTACCCAAGTCGACCCCCGACGAGATTATCGTTGGCCTCAATGACCGCAACCCGCAGTACCACGACGTCTACCGGATCGATCTGAAGACGGGCGAGCGCACCCTCGTCTACGAAAACAACGCCAACATCGCCGGCTGGACGACGGACCTGGAGGGCAATCTCCGCCTCGCCACCCGACAGACCGACGATGGGGGTGACGAAGTGCTCCGTGTGGAGGAGGACACGCTCGTGTCCGTCTACCAGTGTAGCTTCGAGGAGACGTGTACCCCGACTCGTTTTCACAAGGACAACGAGCGGGTGTACATGCAGACCAACAAGGGGGAGGACGTGGACCTGACGCGGCTCGTCCTGTTCGATCCGGAGACCCAGGAAGCGGAGGTCGTCGCCTCGGACCCGAAGGGAAAGGTCGACTTTGGCGGGGCCATCTTCAACGATCGCACCGAGGAGATCGCCGCCACCATCTACATCGATGAACGACAGCGCATCTACCCGCAAACGGAGGCATTTGAGCAGACGTACCGGGCGCTGACGCAGGAACTGCCGGACGGCGAAATTTCGCTGAGAGCCTCCACGAAGGACTTCCGGACGCACGTCGTGAGCGTGGAGTGGGACCTGAATCCGGGCGCCACGTATCTCTTCGATGCCGAGCGCGCCACCGTGGAGAAGCTCTACGAGACGCGCCCCGACTTGCCCACCCAGCACCTCGCGGAAATGAAACCGATCACCTACGAGGCGCGCGACGGGCTGGAGATTCCGGCCTACCTGACGGCGCCGAAGGGGAGGGACGCAGAGCATCTACCGCTCGTCGTGATGCCGCATGGTGGTCCATGGGCCCGCGACACGTGGGGCTACAATCCGTACGCCCAGTTCTTCGCAAACCGCGGCTACGCGGTCCTTCAGCCCAACTTCCGCGGCTCTACCGGATACGGCCAGGCATTCCTAAACGCAGGGAATGAGGAGTGGGGCACCGGCGCCATGCAGCAGGACATCACCGACGGCGTGCAGCACCTGATCGACCAGGGCCTTGCCGACCCGGAGCGTGTGGGCATCTTCGGCGGCTCGTACGGGGGCTACGCCACGCTGGCGGGGCTCACCTTCACGCCGGAGGTTTACGCCGCGGGGGCGTCCTACGTCGGCCCGTCAAACCTGATCACGCTCCTGAACTCCATCCCGCCCTACTGGGCGCCGATCAAGAAGATGTTCACGAAGCGCGTCGGCGACCCGGAGGATCCCGAGGATCAGGAGCGGCTGCGCGAGCAATCGCCCTTCTTCCACGCCGCTCAGATCGACGACCCGCTGCTCGTCATTCAGGGCGCCAACGACCCGCGGGTCAAAAAGCAGGAGTCCGACCAGATCGTGGTGGCGGCCCGCGAGAACGGCGTGCCGACGCAGTACCTCGTGGCGCCAGAGGAGGGGCACGGCTTCCAGAAAGAAGACAACCGGCTCGCCGTAGCCGCGTGGTTGGAGCGCTTCTTCGGGGAGCACCTAGGCGGGCGGTATCAAACGAACGCGACGCCAGCGGTCCAGGAGCGCCTCAACGCGCTGGCCGTGAACCCGGACAGCGTGACGCTGCCCGACCCCACCGCCACGGCCGACGCCTCTGACGCTCCGAGCGGCATTGAGATGATGGACGGATCAACGCTGGAGCCCGTCACTCTCTCCTACAACGCCACCATGGAGATGCAGGGACGGTCCCTCGATCTGTCGTCGAGCCGCACCATCCAGTCGGCCACCGTGGACGGGACTCAGGCCTGGACCATCATCGAAAAGACGCAGACGCCCCAGGGCCTGGTGACCGATTCGCTGATCGTGGACCGGTCGACCCTTCGCCCGATCTCGCACCATCAGCGCGGCCCGCTTTCGATGGACATCACCTTTACCGACACGTCGGCCTCCGGGGAGATCACGATGCGGGGCCAGTCGACCTCCATCAGCCAGACCTTCGACACCCCCACCCTGGCGGGCGGCTCGCACGACCTGATGGCCCTCGGCACGATGCCCCTGGAGCCGGGCTTCTCCACCTCGCTTCAGGTCTTCTCGCCCCGGCAGCAGACGGTGCGCGCCGCGAACTTTGAGGTCACGGGCACCGAAACGGTCGAAACCCCCATGGGCTCGTTTGACACCTACGTGGTGGACGTGACGGTGGGCGGCGACAAGGTCACCGGGACGGTGCACCTGCGCACGACCGCGCCGCACCATGTGGTGACGACCAAGCTCAACGTGCCTACGCCGCGCGGCGCCCGCACTATTCGCCAGACGCTCTCGGAGATGGATACGCCGGCCTCCGCGTCGGGCACGCGATGAGGACCGTGGCGGCTTTCCGCCGCCCGTCGTCTTTGTGAAAGCCACTTTGGGCCGGCGGAATCGGGCCACAGATTCGATGTTCTCTTCGACATTTCGGACCGAATTCTGGGTCCGAACGGTGGGGCCCCGAGGCGCTCCGGCCAGTGACCTGGGCTGGAGGCCTCGGGCCTTTTTCTGTTGGGCCTGGGGCGTTTCCCATCGCGGAGTTCGCCGTAGCGTTCTCCCCGAATCCTCTCTTCGAGTCGCTTCGTACGAGCAGGCGTTCGTTCGTTTCGGTTTGTCTGCCTGCCCTCGTGTCCGACCTCCCCGCCTGCTCCGCCCGCGAGCTGGCCCGCCGCATTCGCGTCCGCGAGTGCACTGCCGTTGACGTGCTGACGGCGCACCTCGACCGCATCGGGCGTTGGAACCCGGCCGTCAACGCCGTGGTGACCCTCAACACTGAGCGGGCCCGAGAGCGAGCCCGGGCCGCCGACGCAGCGCTGGAACGCGGCACGGTATGGGGGCCGCTGCACGGGGTGCCATTTACGGCCAAGGATCAGTTCTCGACGGCGGGGCTGCGCACGACCTACGCCCTCCCGCAGTACGCCGACTTCGTCCCCAACGCAGACGCCCCGCAGATCGCCCAGCTCAAAGACGCCGGGGCCATCCTCCTGGGCAAGACGAACCTTCCCTTCGCGGCCTACGACTGGCAGTGCGTCCACCCGAATTTCGGCCGCGCCAACAACCCATGGAATTTGGACTGCACGCCCGGCGGAAGCTCGGGGGGCTCCGCGGCGGCCCTGGCCGCGGGCCTGTCGCCCCTGGAACTGGGGGCCGACGTGGGCGGCTCCATTCGCGTCCCGTCTCACTTTTGCGGCGTCACCGGCCTGCGCCCCACCGAGCCCGCCGGCCCCCTCCGTGGCATCCGGCCGCCCGATCGCCCCGCCACGGTGCGCCACATCGCCGTCGCCGGACCCATGGCGCGCAC
>PXTN01000019.1:4106-9746 GCA_003022565.1 Bacteroidetes bacterium QS_3_64_15
ACGCGGGGTGTCGCGTGGAGCGCCGACCTGTCCCGTTCGACGTCGAGGACGCCTTCAACACCTGGGGCCGCCTCCAGGGCTACGAACTGACGGCTGGCTTCCCCGGTCCGCTCCGCTACTCTCCCCTGAAGCATTTGGTATGGCAGGGCTACGTGCGATCGCAGTATGGCCGCCTCGCCACGCGAATGGCCCGCGGGGCCCGGCTCCGCCCCCGCGGCTATTTTGCGGCCCTCGACCGCAAGGAGGCCCTCGCCGACACCCTCGACCTCTTTCTGGACGACTGGGACCCGTGGGTGACGCCCGTCGCCGCCACCCCGGCCTTCACCCACCGCCCCACCGGGGCCGACCTTGAGATCGAGGGCGTGTCGGTCCCCTATGCGCTCCCCATCGCACCCTACAACTGCCCGACGGCTGTAACAGGCCACCCCATCCTCACCCTGCCCGCGGGGCAGTCCGACGATGGACGCCCCATCGGCCTGCAGGTGCACGCCCGGCGGGGGGCGGACGCCGACCTGCTCGCTGCGGGGCAGCGGCTCGAAGACGCGCTGGACCGCGACTCGTCCCCCGCGCCACTGGGGACGTGATCGCTGTTGCCGCGGGTCGGCCCCGTCTAGAAACGAAGAGATGCGGGGGGCTCAGTCTGAATCGTCGGGAAGTGGAGCGACTTCGACGGTGCCGCCGGCCTGGAATTCGACGTAGAGGGAGAAGCTCCGGAGGAGACCCGTTCCCACGAGGGGCGTCGTTTGGACTTCCGTGATAAACACGTCACGCGAGAGTCCGGCGAGGACGGCTTCGGCATCGTACGTCGGAACCTTACCGGCCTCTTGGAGTCGACCGCCGAAATGATAAGCAGAGCGGCTCCCCACCCTGCGTAGCCACGTTCGCCCTCTTGCGTCGGGATGTCGTTCCACCAATCGGTCAAACGCCGCTCGCGCATTTCGGTCAATCTCGACGTCTTCGGTTTCGACGTCGATGGCGACAAACTTTTGGGCGTCCTCCTCAACGTCGACCTGGGGACGGACAAGACGGTCGAAGATTTCATTTCCTCGCTCCACAAGTTCGGATTTTTCTTCGGGCATGGTACAGGAACCGGGGTATGGTGAACGGGGTGGGACGTTCTTCTACGCCGACGACCGGAGATCTTTCCCAGCGTGCGCACCCCTCGGGAAGCCTAATCGGGGCCGGAGAATCCGCCCGGCGCAGACAGACCCGACGCTGCACGCTGCGGAGGGCTGCCGCACCGCGGCGTCGGGTCGCGGGTCGTTCTTCCGCTGGAGCCTCGATCCTCTCAAAAGCTATCCCCTCGCAAAGAGGTCGACGTACTCGGTGAAGACGTAGCGGCGGTTGCGCTGGTTGCCGGTCGTCTCCTCCAGAATATCGAGGTCCTCAAGATCCTGGAGGAGGCTCCGGGCCGTCTTGGGCGTCACGTCCAGGGACCCGGCGACGTTCTTCGCCGACCGGACGTAGGGCTCACGGTACAATCGCGTGAGTAGCTTTCGGGCATTCGCGGCTTTGCGCCCCAGTGTCGTAATCTGCTCCTCCACCTGCTCGCGAAGAGCCAGGAGGTCCTCGAACGTTTTGCATCCCCGCTGCGCCGTCTCGCGGACCGCCACGAGGAAGAAGCGAACCCAGTGCCCCAGGTCGTTCGTCCCGCGCACGGTCATGAGCGCATCGTAGTAGGCGGCCTTATGTCGCTCGATGTAGGTCGACAGGTACAGCGACGGCTTGGTGAGCAACCCATGACGGATGAGGTACAGCGAGATGAGCAACCGTCCAATCCGACCGTTGCCGTCCAGAAACGGATGGATCGTCTCGAACTGGTAGTGGCTGATGGCGATGCGGATCAGGTGCGGCACCTGAATCGACTCGTTGTGCCAGAACTCTTCGAGATCGCTCATGAGCCGATCGATCTCGTGGTGCGGAGGTGGGACGAACACCGCGTCGTGTAGGCTGGCCCCGATCCAGTTCTGGCTCCGTCGGTAGTCGCCCGGCTGCCGATTCTGCCCGCGCACCCCCTGCATTAGCGTTCGATGCGTCTGCTTCAGGAGGCGGGTGGAGAGGGGCAAGGTGTCCAGCGCATCGATGGCCTTCCGCATCGCTTGCACGTAGTTCTGGACCTCCCGCCAGTCGTCCCGCCGCTCCGGATCGACCTCCTCCTCTGGCCGAATCGCCTCCTCCATCTCGGTGCGGGTCCCCTCGATACGACTGGAGTCGGTGGCCTCCTTGACCACGTGGAGTTGGATGAAGAGATCGACGTCGGGGACGATGCGCGAGAAGGTGTTCAGTTCGCCGAGGGCCTGCGTGGCCTCTTCCAGCAACGCATTGATGCGCGGATCGTCCCACACCCAACCGTGATTCACGGGGGATGGAAGAAAACTTTCGTAGCTCCCCTGCGAGACGAACCGTCCCGACTCGTACTCGTCGAGGTGAACGATGTCGGTTGGCGACCGGGACTCACTCATGGACTCAGGACGGAGGGAAAATGGCGGGAATTACCCTCCATGAACCGTCTTGCGGTAACTACTTTCCGTTACCGAACCTCTTACGGTAAAAATCGCCCTTCTTTTACCGTAAGCGTCCCGGCGTGGTCCGTCTCTCGTCGAAGGGGGCGAGAGGTCTTTGACTCGAAGCCGTCCCCACGTTCGCGAGCACGCAGGACGCCAGTTACCGCATGTTGAAGACGTGCCCGAGCTGCCCAAAGACCAATGGAGAACCGAAACCGTGCACCACGTCTCCCCGTCCAGTCCCAGGCCGCGAGGCGGCCATCGCATCCGTTTCCGCATGCTTGCGTATGGACATGAGTACGCTCGTACGTGTCCTCCCCACCCCCACACGTCCCTAACCCCTCGCCTCTCGCCCTTCGCTCATCCCTCTTCCCTCCTACCTCTTACCGCTTCCCACCTACCTCCTCCCTCGAACCTCTTCCCCCTCCTACTCCTTTCCCTTCCGCCAGACGACAGACTCCTACGTTCGCGAACGCCGGTCCCGTGCCAACCTTCAACCTGCCAATCTTCAACCTGCAACGCGTCCATGCCAGAAATTGTACTCATCGCCGCCGTCGCCGAGGAAAACCGGGTTATCGGAAAGGACAAAGACCTGCCCTGGCACATTCCGGAAGACCTGCAGCGCTTCAAGGAGCTGACGGCCGGCCACGCGCTGGTGATGGGCCGCCGCACGTTCGAGTCGATTGTGCACCAGTTCGGCGGCCCATTGCCGAACCGACGCATGGCCGTGCTTACCACCCAGGGCCCGTTCGAGGAGTATCCCGACGTCGAAACGTTTTCCTCCGCTGAGGCCGCGCTGGAGGCCCTGACCGACGAGGAGACCGTCTTTATCGGCGGGGGCGAATCCATTTACGAGCAGTTTCTGCCGCGGGCCGACCGGCTGGAGCTGACCCTGATCGAGGGCGAATACGAGGGCGACACGTACTTTCCCCCGTTCGAGCCCTTCGTGGGGGATGTCTTCGAGGAAACTGTCGTGGACGAGCGGGAGGGGTTCCGCTTTGTCACCTACGAGCGCAGGGAGACGGACGAGGACTGATCCATCGGCTCCCGGGCAAAAAACGCCTCGATGCGATCGTGCTGACGCTCGGCGTCGTTGTAGCCGATTTCGAGGAGGCGGTGGATGAAGCCGTGCTCGAAGAGGAGCATGCTCCACCAATCGGGCGGCGGGTCGGCGGGCCACTCCACGAAGTCCAGGAGGTGGCCCATCGCGCCCCCGATGTCAAGCGCAAACTCACCCGCCAGCGCGCCGAGGTCGACGGAGGGGCGCAGGACGAGCAGGTCGATGGGCTGGAGTCGCCCCCGTTGCTCCGAGCGAATCTGGCGCACGAGGCGGTTGACGCGGCGCAGCACGGCGGCGTCGTGCTCCAGCACGTCGAGCATGAGCACGTTGGCGAGGATGCCGAGCATCTGGAAGGGCGACGGATAGGCCGGGGTGCGGGCCGCCTGGTTGGCCTCGACTTGCGACCGCTCGTAGCGGGTGGAAATGACGAAGAGCCGGTCGGCCCCCAGGTGGATGGCGGGGGCAAGGGGATCGAGCATGCGGAGCCCACCGTCGCCGTACCACGCATCGTCGAGGCGCACGGCGGGAAATATCATCGGCAGGGCCGTGGAGGCCATCACGTGGTCGAGGCTGAGCGTCGTCCGGCACCCGATGCGGTTGGGCCGTTCCCAGTCGTGCATCGAGCGGCCCTGCACCCAGGTCACCGTCTGGAGGGTGGCGTAGTTGGAGGTCGAGATGGCAAGGCCCTCCAGGTGCCCGGCATCCAAATTCTCGGCAACGCCCGTCAGGCGTTCCTCCTCGTCGGTTGGCAGCCGCTCGGCGAGATAGGCACGGAGGGGGGCCGTGTCCAAGAGGGTCTGCTTCGGGCTCGGGGTGCCTCGCACCAATGACCGGCCCAGCGTCCAGAGGGACCGGGGCGCAAACACGTCGTCCATCGTCAGTTCCTCCCAGTAGCTGGTGAGCCGCCCGGTGCGATGGGCCCACGGCCCCGGATCGGCCGCAAGATGGGCGGCATTGATGGACCCGGCCGATACGCCCGTCATAAGCGGCACTGAGGCCCGCGGAAAGGCGTCTCCCACGTACTCCAACACGCCGGTTTGGTAGGCCGCCCGGGCCCCACCCCCTCCGAGCACGAGTCCCGTGGAGTTGCCGTCGGAAGACCCAGGCTCCGAATTTGTCGGCCCGTCGCTCATTGATCGCCGATGTGTGAGAACGTTCGTAGATCGAGACTTGCCTCCTGCAGCCGGGCGGACGCGTTCGGAATTGAGAGTGGGCGAGAGGGCGAAGGGAGAGCGCAGGAGCCGAGTCCGCCCATGCCCCTCGCTCCCATGCTCCCACACTCCCATTCTCCCACTCCCTCACACTCAAGACGTATGCCAGCGGTGCTTCTGCAGGATCTCCGAATCTCGCGCCCGCTTCATCACTGCGCCACACTTCTCGCAGTAGAAGACGACCTCCTTCACAGGAGCGGAGATGCCGAGCATGAAGTAGAATCCGGCGTTCCACCCGTACTGCGGCTCCGCCGTCACGCGCGGATGCGCGAGGTCGTGGCCACACGCGCAGGAGACACTGTCAATGCGTTCGGCAAGCACCTCCTTTGCGCTCGTTGTCGACGCGGAGGCCACCGCGACGCCCCTGTCGCTGACCGGTTCACCGGCCGGCCTGCGTTCAAAGTCCTCGTCGCGCCACCACTTGTCCGGCTCCCCGTCCCGAAGCTCCGGTTCCTGCTCAAACACGTACCGGTCGGCTGCCCACTCGCCCGGGCCGAACACGAACACAACCACGAGGAGAAAGAGAACGAGGGCCGAGAACTCGAAGGATTGATTGGCCGACAGGAGTCCCTGCTCGAGGTGCACCAGAAATACCGCCCCGGTGAGGACGGGAATCTGTATGAGCGACGCAAGGCGGGTAAGCAGTCCGGCGGCCAGCATGAGCCCCCCGAGCAGGTGGGCAAACGTCACGTAGTGGGCCAGCGCGGCTGAGGCAAGGGAGAACTCAGACAGGTCCACCAGCACCTCTACGCCTCGACTCTCGTACGCGAAAAGCACGCCTCGCACAAAGAGTCCAATGCCGAGGTAGATCCGAACCAGATCGAGGGCGACGACCCGGTGCTCTTGAATCCAGTCCACGAGGGTA
>PXTN01000020.1 GCA_003022565.1 Bacteroidetes bacterium QS_3_64_15
GAGGTGGCGATCGATCCGGAGGCGCACCTCTTGGAACTTCCCAAGGAAGAGTTGCCCGAAGACTGGCAGGCGTGGCCATGGCCGGAGTCGACGCAGGAACTGGGCAGCTACTGGCACGCCGAGAACGCCTCACTGGCGCTTGAGGTGCCCTCGGCGGTGGTGCCACGCCAGAGCAACTATCTACTCAACGCGGCGCATCCGGATTTCGAGGAGGCGAAAGTGCAGGGTCCAGAGGACTTCGCCATTGACGCACGACTGACGGGAAAGGGAGGAACGTAGCAGCAGTCACGGATACGAAACGCCAGCGATAACAGAGCAGCTTCTGCTTCTCTACGGCTCGCGTTACCACCGGCTCGCAGTCGCACCTACCCTCGAGGTCAATGCTGCCTGTTTCTTGCTGAAAAGAGAAGCAGCACTCCCAAAAAACGAAGATTTTTGAAACATCTCGTGGTTTCAACGCCGTTGCTTTCTGCACATCAGCCTTCTGCACGTCATCCTTCTTGCCATGAGAAAGCTGCTCGTCGTCGCCCTTGCCTTCGCGTTTCTCCCCGCTGCCGCGTCGGCACAGCAGGCGGCCTCCCAGCAGGCGCCTTCCCAGACGCTTCGCTCGCCGTCGCTACGCCTCGGGGGCGGCGCGGCGGTGTCCGTCTCCGACGGCCTCTCCTTTTTTCACAGAGCGGGGCCGAGCGTGGCCGCCGGTCTCGACGTGCCCATTTCCGGCGCGCTCGACGTGACTTTCGACGTAGGTTACGCGCGCCTGTCATTGGATGAGGACCGGATCACGCACTTCCTTGACGTGGCGGCCCTGGCCGCCGGCTCAGGCACCCTCGACTTCGAGGTCAGCGGCGGGGCGAATCATCTCGTTTCGGGCACGGCTGGACTGACGTGGACCTTTGCCACGCCGGGCTGGGCGGCGTTTTACCTGAGCGGGGGCACCGGGCTGCTCCACTCGTCCATCGGCGACGTCGACATCGAGGCGCGCGACGCCGAGGGCATTCCCATCGAAGGCGATGGCGACGCGCGCCTACGAAGCAGCGGGGAGGGAACCTCCTTCGTCTTTGATCTCGGAGCGGGTGTGCGCCTGCCGGTCGCGGCGGGCGTGAATGTGTTCGTGGAACCGCGCTACGCGCTGTCTATGGACTCGAGATACTTTACCGCTCGCGCAGGCGTGTCGATGAGCAACATGTTCGGCCCGTCGCCCGCCGTACTGGGAGACGCGGCAGACCGGGAAGCGCCCGCCCCCCGGCGCTACGAGATGAGCGCCGGCTATCGTGGAACCTTCTTCGGCGACGGGGACGAAACCGGCGCGGGCTACCGCGCGGAGGTGGCGCGCCGGTTCTTCTCCAGCCGCACGGGCTTGGCACTGTCCGGCGCCTACCGCCGCGCCGTAGACACTGACATGGAGGAGGGGCTGCACTGGACGAAGCGCCGCGGCGTGGCCGCCGATCTTACCGTTTTCGTCGATGCACTTCGTTTCGAGACCGGTCGGGCGTCGCACCGGCTGCGCATCGGGGCGGGCCCAGCGGTGCGCCGACAGTGGGGAGAGCAGCCGCGCGTACTCGCCACCGGCGCGGATTCGCTGCAGGTGGCAACTTGGCGCGAAGGTACCGACAACGTGCACAGGGTGCAGGTCGATGGGAGAACGCGGTACGCCTTCACGAACGAGTTCGACAAAACTCAGTGGGGCAGCACGCTCAAGCTGGAGTACGTGCTCTCTTTCGAAAACATTACGGTTGGACCGAGCGCAGCCTACTGGTACTACGGCGAAGGCAACCCCGCCATGAGCTACGGCGTGCAGATTGGCGTGCCCTTCGGCAAGGCGTCCGAGTAACTCTGACTCCCCTTTCAAGGTCTCGAGGAGGATTGATGGGTTGGGGGCCTCTTCGGCCCTCACGCGGTTTGCCGAAGACCGTCGCTCACAGCCCCACCGACAGCCCCAAGTGCACGCGCCCATCGGCCGGGCTCTGTACCTCAGGATTGAGGGCGTAGGTGGCCGAGACGCGCCCGATCGCCGTCTGAAGACGAACCCCGAGGCCGTAGCCCGGGTGCCAGCCCCGCGTGGCCGTTGTGGCTTCCAGGGCCGGACGAGCGACGTATCCGAGGTCAAAAAAGGCATGGGCGTAGGAGGCGCGGTCGAGCTGCAACCGATACTCGATGAGGCCGCGCGCCACCACAGTTCCCAGGAACCGATCCTCGTCGTAGCCCCGGAGCGACGTGGCGCCCCCGAGCCGAAACAGATCGCTCCGATCAAAGTCGCGACTAAGGAGCATCGAGCCCTCCCCGCCCACGGCGAAGACCTGGCGGCTGAAGAGGGGAAGGTATGTCCGGATGCGGCCCTGGAGGCGCTCTTGCCGGACGGAATTGGCGATGCGCGTCGTATCTCCGCCGGCCGTGATGCGCTGGAACCGCCGCTGCTTGCGGCCCTGTGCCAGCCGGAGGTCGAGGGAGAAGCCCCGACGCGGATTCCGAGTTTGATCGACCTCCTGGTAGCGCACGCCCACGCCGTAGAAAAGGGTGGTGGAGCGCGGGATCTGCTGGCGGTCGTTCCGGAGCCGGGCGCCCGCCGGGCCGGGCCGCACGGCCTCGCGGCTTAGGGTGGCGGTCACCTCGAGCCCATTCCCCAGCCGGTAGCCGCCTTCGAGTTGATAGACTCGCTCGCCGTACGTCGAGTCTCGCTGCTCCCCGCGGAAGTGCCCCTCCAGCCGCAGCGGAAGGCCGAAGAGATACGGATCCGAGAGGGCCACGTCGAAGACACTCGTCTGGCCGGGCCGTCGGTCGAGGGTGAACTCGGCCCGCCGCCCGCCGCCGAACAAGTGCTTCAGGAGCAGGTGCCCGCTGCCCACGAGCTGCCCCGAGTCGCGCGCCTGGGACGGCGGGAGGTAGCCGAGCACAAAATCAAAGGCGCCCGGGGAGGCCTCTTCGACCGGAATCCGCAGTACGGCGCCGCCGTCGGCGGCGACGCGCAGCCGCGGAGCGTCGACCGACTGAAAAATCGCATGCTCCTGGAGCCGGCGCCGAATGGCCTCCGGGTCGTAGTTGCGCAGAGGCGCGCCCACCTTTACGCCGGCGAGGTGGGCCAGGAGTGCGGGCGTGGTGCGGGCGTCGTCCGGCACGTCGATGCGCTTAAGCCACAGCTCAGGGCCCTCCCTCACGCGCAGCGTCACCCGGAGGGTCGACGGTCCTTCTTTCGAGAGGCGCGTCTCCGCCACCCGAATCTGGGCGAGCGGACGCCCCGCCTCCTCGTACCGGTCCAGGAGCGCCTGAATGTCAGCTTCCAGTCGGTCGGGCCGAAGGGGTTCGCCCTCGTCGGTGTCCATCAGCGCGCGCAGTTCGTCCGCCGAGACGGCACTGTCCCCCTCGATGCGAAGGGCTCCAATTCGCACCTGCGGCCCGCGGCGGACGTGGAGGCGCGCCGACCCGGGCGGAGCACTCGTGTCCACCGTGGCGGAGTCGAGCGTCGCGTAGTAGTAGCCCTTCCGACGCAGGTGTTGGAGGACGCGCCGGCCCACGGTCTGCAGGCGGTCGACAGAGGCCGTGGACACCGTGTCGGGCCACGGGGCGCGCTCCCCATCCAGCACGAGCCGCCACTGCACCGTCGGGGCCTCCGCGTTCGATTTGGACACGGCAGTTTGGGCACCCGCGCGCCGGAGCCCGCCGGTGGCTAAGAGCCCCGCCACCGCGAGCAACACCGCCCCGACCGTCGGGTATACGACATGTCGTCGGTGACTGCTCATCGTGTCGCTCCACGGAATGACGCTCGCTCATCGCGCCGCCCTTCCCCTCCTCGCCGTTTGTCTACTGGGCGTAGCGGGAAACGGAGGTGTTACGTCTCCAGCGCCGTTTGAACCCACAAGTGGTCCACGGGTTGCGCCAGTGCTTCCCCCGGACACCCTACGCACGTCCGCTGAGCCGGGCACGCCCCTCATTCTTACACTGCCGTCTGAGCTGGATGGGCGCTCGGTGGATCGCTACACCCTCTTGCGGGGTCCGGCGCTGAGCGGCGTCGCCGACCGCTCGTTCACCTGGATTCCGGAAGGGGCCGATCCCGGCGTGCACGAGGCCCTCCTCCGCACTCGCACCCCCGACGCGCCGTCCGACACCCTCGTCCTTCGGATTGACCTCCAATCCTGACCGGGGGTTGCGTAGTGCGTATTGCGTAGTGCGTATTTCGGGCATGACACACACCACTCTCCCGCAGCACGCCGAACACAAAACCCCCAACCCATACCCCCCTCGCCCTTTCTCCCTTTCGCCCTCTCCCCCACGCCCCATTCCCGAACTTCCTCTCTCCCCCACCGACCGACAGCGCACAGCGTTTCGCCAGGACCTGCTCGACTGGTACGACGAGCACAAGCGCTCGATGCCCTGGCGCGAAACGGACGACCCGTACCGCATCTGGGTGGCGGAGATCATGCTCCAGCAGACGCGGGTCGGCACGGTGCGCGACTACTATCATCGGTTCCTGGAGGCCTTCCCGACCGTCGGGGCGCTCGCAGACGCCGAGCGGGACGAGGTGCTGAAGCGCTGGGAGGGGCTCGGCTTCTACGCCCGGGCCCGCCACCTCCACGAGGCCGCCCAGCGCGTCGTCGAGGAGCACGACGGCACCGTCCCCGACACGATGGACGCCATCGAAGACCTGAAGGGCATCGGTCCGTACACGGCCGCCGCCGTCCTCTCCATCGCCCACCAGAAGCCGCACGCGGTCCTCGACGGCAACGTCACCCGCGTGCTGTCTCGCGTGTTCGCAGTCGAGGAAGACGCCACGACCGGCACGGCCCAGCGCCACCTGCGCGCCCTCGCCAACGAGTTGCTTGACCCGAAGCGGGCCGGCGACTTCAACCAGGCGATGATGGAGCTCGGCGCACTGGTGTGCACTCCAAGCACGCCCCTCTGCGACCGCTGTCCGCTCCAGAACGTGTGCCGGGCCCACGACGCGGGGATGGAGGAGGACTATCCCATCACGCCCGAGTCGGAGCCCGTGCCGCACCACGACATTGCCGTGGGGCTTGTGTTCGACGACGGAGATCGACTCCTCATTCAGCGCCGCCCCGATGAGGGCCTGCTCGGCGGCCTCTGGGAGTTTCCCGGCGGGAAGCAGGAAGAGGGCGAGTCGATGGAGACCGCGTGCCGGCGCGAGCTCAGAGAGGAGCTTGGGATCGAGGTGGAAGAGGTGACACCGTTCTACACGCTCTCCCACGCTTATTCCCACTTCAAGATCACCCTGCACGCCTTCCGGGGCCGCCTCGCGGATGGTCCGCCTGAGGCGCGCGAGGACCAGCCCTTCCAGTGGGTCGGCATCGACGAACTCGGCGACTACGCCTTTCCTCGCGCCAACCGCCGCCTCATCGAAGAGCTACACCGCCGTCGCGAAGAGCCATCCCTCTTCGACTGACCTCCACGACCCGTGCTTTCCAGTCCCCTTAGCGCAAAACTTTCAACCTGAAGTCCCGAGCTCAACTACTCTACGATCTCGGCCTCAGCCTCCTGCACGCCGCCCGACTGACTTGAGCCATCCCCTCCAAAAATGGCGGCGCCAATGGCCCCGCCGATCGCCCCGAAAATGGCGTAGAGCACAAGGGTGAAGGCAAGTCCGCCCAGAAAAAGCAAAAGGCCTCCATTGCCCTGCTGTGCCATCATTTCGGGCGAAAAGGGCTGTTGTCCCTCCATGTTCTGCATCATGCCCTCCATCATGCCCTGGGTGATCGACTGCGAGTCGAGCCCAATGGGTCGCAGGGCCCGGTTCAGCAGACCGCTCAGGATCGCTCCCCCCGCCCCAGCGAGCGCTCCCACGTACACCCCATCGGCGGTCTTCATCGATGAGACAGCCCCGGCGTACTGCTGGGCCGCTACGACCCCTCCGACGATGACGCCCAAACAACAGATCGTGTTGATGAGGCCGAGGTACGATGTGCCGAGAATACCCGTTACAACAGCGCCGACGAGAATTGACTGCTGGCGAGGAGTCATGGAAGTCGAAAGCCTGGGTGAGCGAAGAGCCGCGTGAGGAGAGCGCGTGCGAAGAGCCCGCGCGCCTGGGAAAAGGTCGCACGAAAATAGCCAAAAACGCCCACAACCGAAAACAGACTCTCCTCTACTGGGGACCTTCGGAAGCGGCGGTCCGTGCCACCCGGCGGAGCAACCGGTCCGTCACGTAGCTGGCCGCGACCGTTCCGAAGAGAAGGCCGGTGAGAGCCCGGCTCACCGGCCCGTTGCCCCAGAGTCCCAGCACGGGCCCGAGCCAGTCGACGCCGAGTGGGACGAGTGATCCGAGCAGCAGGTAGCGCCCATGCCGACCAAGCACCGCCCACAACCCTTCCCCGCCTCCCGACAGCAGTCGGGACGCGCCGACCACGAGTCCGAGGTAGATGCCGCTGCATCGGTCGCAGATGGCAATTGGCCCGCCGCCGATGTGGGGAGACCGGCCGGGCATCTGATGACACACCGACGCAAAGCCTCGTCGTACCACCCTCTGCATCTCAACGGGGAGAAACGGCGGAAGCAAGGCGAACAGAAGCACTCCGCTCGTGCCGACCAGCAGGCCATACCAGACCAGACGCGTGCGGGACCGTCCGAACATGAGGGGGCGACACGACGTGATGAACGCAGAGCAGACGGGGCCTCCTTTCTTCGGCACCGACCTTACTTCCAATCAGCCGCGAGGGTTCGGGGCCACTTAGCCCAGTGTTCTCACGAGAGGCGTAGCGAGGCACAAGAGGTGGCCTCACGATGCTATTTGCGCATGCCGTGTGCGCACCGCAGGCGATGCCACATGTCGGCGAGGAGGAAACATGAGCAGATGGGAGCCTGCCCCCGACCGCCGTCGGGGCTGCCTCTGACGCCGCAGTTGCGTCCCGTGAGAACTCCGGGATAGCCTCCGATCACTGCTCCCCCCGCAGAGACTCTCCTTCCTCCTCTACCACCTCCCCCTCCTTCCATCTTCTAGTCCCACGTCTACCCGTTCCTTTATCGCACGCAACCCACCGGAGGAGACCTGGGACCTTCCGAGGCGACGACCGTGTCAGAGGTCGCTAGAGGATCTTCACCCTCTGCTTTCCGCGGTCCGGGAACACAGACCATCCCCCCATGTTTCTACCGATGGATTCATTATCACTCGCCACTGGTGAGTGATAACAGCAACCGAAGTCTCACCCGCACATCATTCATAAGGCATTCTGAACGCATTATGACGGAAATTAAACCCCTCGGCGACCGCGTCGTCGTCAAGCCGAAACCGGCCGACGAAAAGACCGAAAGTGGACTTTACATCCCGGATTCGGCCAAAGAGAAGCCCCAAGAGGGAACGGTCGTCGCGATCGGTCCGGGCCGTGTTGAAGACGGCACGCGGATCGAGATGACGGTTGAAGAGGACGACGATGTCCTCTACGGCAAGTACGCCGGCACCGAAGTGACCCTCGATGGTGAGGAGTACCTCATCATGCGCGAGAGCGACATCTTCGGCATCGTCGAAGGATAACGCTTCCGGCCGTCCCGTGGCGCTTGACGTCGCGGTTGGACGACCGACTTTCACCCCCCGCACAAAACACAAACGAACCTCTTAATACGCAACCATGGCGAAACAAATCAAGTTTGACTCCGAGGCGCGCAACGCCCTCAAGGACGGCGTCGACCAGATGGCGAAAGCCGTAAAGGTCACGCTCGGTCCGAAGGGCCGAAACGTTGTCCTTGAGAAGTCCTTCGGTTCACCGACGATTACGAAAGACGGTGTGACCGTTGCTAAAGAAATCGAACTCGAGAACAAGCTCCCGAACGTCGGTGCTCAGCTGCTGAAGGAAGCGGCGTCGAAGACCAATGACGCGGCGGGCGACGGAACCACCACCGCTACGGTTCTCGCCGAATCCATCATCAACGCCGGCCTGAAGAGCGTGACCGCCGGCGCGAACCCGATGGACGTGAAGCGCGGCATCGACACAGCAGCCCGCAAGGTGGTAGACCATCTCCGCGAGCAGAGCGATCCGGTCGTGGGCAAGGAGCGCATCGAGCAGGTCGCCACGATCTCGGCGAACAACGACGACTCGGTGGGCTCCCTCATCTCCGATGCCTTCGAGAAGGTGGGTCAGGACGGCGTCATTACCGTCGAAGAAGCCCGCGGCATTGAGACGTACCTCGACGTGGTCGAGGGCATGCAGTTCGACCGCGGCTACCAGAGCCCCTACTTCGTGACCGACTCCGAGGAGATGGAGGCGGTGCTCGAAGACGCGTACGTGCTGATCTACGACGACTCGATCGGCAACATGCAGGACCTCCTGCCGGTCCTGGAGAAGGTCAGCCAGACGAACGACCCGCTGTTGATTATCGCCGAGGACGTGGAGGGCGAAGCGCTCGCTACGCTCGTCGTCAATAAGATGCGCGGCACGCTGAAGGTGGCCGCCGTGAAGGCGCCGGGCTTCGGTGACCGTCGGCAGGCCATGCTCGAAGACATTGCCGTGCTGACCGGCGGAACGGTCATTAGCGAGGAGAAGGGCTACCGCCTCGAAAACGCGACGCTCGACTACCTGGGCAAGGCCGACCGCATCACCATCGATCAGGACACCACGACGATGGTTGGTGGCGAGGGCTCGGAGGAAGAGATCGAGGCCCGCGTCAACCAGATTCGGCAGCAGATCGCCAACTCGACCTCCGACTACGACCAGGAGAAGCTGCAGGAGCGGCTGGCCAAGCTGGCCGGCGGCGTGGCGGTCCTCAACGTAGGCGCTGCGACCGAGCCGGAGATGAAGGCCAAGAAGGCCCTCGTCGAGGATGCGCTCAGTGCCACCCGCGCGGCGGTCGACGAAGGCGTGCTCACCGGCGGCGGTGTCGCCTACCTGCGCGCCCTTGAGTCTCTCGACGACGTAGAGGTCGAGAACGAAGACCAGCAGATTGGCGTCGGCATTGTCAAGAAGGCCCTGGAGGCCCCGGTGCGCCAGATCGCCCAGAATACGGGCAAGGAGGGCTCCATCGTGGTCCAGAACGTGAAGGACGGCGAGGACGACTATGGCTTCAACGCCCGCTCCGAGGAGTACGGCCCGCTCCTCGACGATGGCGTGCTCGACCCGACCAAGGTCACGCGCTCGGCGCTTGAGAATGCGGCCTCCGTGGGCGGCATGCTGCTGACCACCGAGTCGGTCGTCGCCGACCTCGAGTCCGAGGATGAGGACGACGGCGGTGGTGCTGGCGGCGGTGGTGCCGGCGGCGGCATGCCTGCCGGTGGTGCCGGCGGCATGGGCGGCATGGGTGGCATGGGTGGCATGATGTAACCCATCCGCTCCGTGCGACGCGTCCCTGACGATTCCTCGGGGCGTGCCCACGAGCGCTCCGCACGATTCAGGCTGCCTCTCCCCCTCCGGGAGGGGCAGCTTTTTTATTTGCCCCGTCGTCCCTTGGGGCCGCAGCACTACCCCGAGAGCGACTTCACGGCTTTCACCATCTCTCGCCCATCGCCCTGCACGAGGTCGAACCCCAGCTTCTCGCAGACGCGCTGCATGGCGTGGTTTTGCTGCAGGATGTCGGCCGTGATGCGGCCGAGGCCCTCCGTCTCGCCCACCTCCACGAGACGGCGTAGCAGCTCGGTGCCGATGCCCTCGCCCTGGTACTCGTCAATCACAAGCATGGCGAACTCGGCCTCGTTGCGCCCGGGCTGCTGGGTAAGACGCCCCACCGCGATGATCTGATCCTCCCCCTCCTCCGACGGTCGCTCGGCCACGAGGGCCATCTCGCGGTCGTAGTCGATGAAGCAGATGCGGGCGAGTCGATTGTGGGCCACGCGCTGCTCCAGCTTCATGAGGTTGGCATAGCGCAGGTAGACGCTCCGCTCGGAGAGGCGCTCGTGGAAGGTGACCAGCTTTGGCTCGTCCTCGGGCCGGATGGGACGGATCGTGATCTCCTCGCCGTCCCCCATCGGGTGGGTGCCGATATACTGCCGCGGATAGGGGCGAATGGCGGGGGTGGGCAGGTCCTCCTCATCCGTGGTGTACGAATGGAGCACGACGCGCGCGTCCAGGGCGAGAAGCCCGTCATCACCGGGCCGGGCCAAGAGCGGGTTCACGTCGATCTCCTTCACGCGCGGTTGCTCCACGACCAGCTGACTGAAGCGCACCAGCAGCGTTTCGAGCGCGTCGAAGTCCACCGGCTCGCGACCCCGCACGCCCTGGAGCGCCTCGTAGATCTTGGTCTGCTCCATCATGCGGCGGGCCAGGGTGCGGTTGAGCGGCGGCAGGCCGAGGGCGCGGTCCTGGTAGACCTCCACCAGTTGCCCGCCGGAGCCGAAGAGCAGGACCGGCCCGAACTGTTCATCCATGCTGGAGCCGATGATGAGCTCATACCCGTCGCTGCGATCGATCATGGGCTGGACGGTCACCCCATCGAAGCCCTCGCCCCCGATGTTCTCATCGATCGTCCGGAAGGCCTCTTCCACCGCCGCGTCCGACGTCAGGCCGAGCTGCACGCCCCCCACGTCGGACTTGTGCGTGATGGAGGTTGAGTGGAGCTTCACGGCTACCGGATGGCCGATGTCGCAAGCAGCGGCCACCGCCTCCTGCGGGGTCTCCGCAACGCGGGTCTCGACGGTCGGAATGCCGTAGGCCGACAACAGCGCCTTCGAGGCGTGCTCCGTCATCAGCAGGCGGCCGCTCTCGTGGGTCTTCTGCACGATCGTGGCCGCCGCCTCGCGGTCGGGAATGCCTTCCTCGTCCTCCGGCAGGCTGGGCGTCTCGTAGAGGGCACGCAGGTTGTAGCTGTAGCGCCACATGTGGTTGAACACGCGCGCCGCGGTGTCCGGATACGCGAAGGTGGGCAGTCCCGCCTCGTTCAGGATCTTTTCGCCGGAGGCCACAGCGTCGCCCCCCATCCAGCTGGCCAGGATCGGCTTGTCGTTGTCGCGGGCGTAGGGACGCAGGTGCTCGGCCGTCTTGGTGGACTCGGTCATGGCCTGCGGCGTGAGCACCACCAGCAGACCGTCGCTGTTCTCATCCCGCGCCGCTACCTCCAGCGACCGCGCGTAGCGCCTCGGGTCGGCATCACCCAGGATGTCGACGGGGTTGCCATGGCTCCACGCCCCCGGCAGGATCTCGTCGAACTCTTCCATCGCCTCCTCCGAAATCGGGGTGAGCTGGCCGCCGCCCCCAATGAGGGCGTCGGTGGCCAGCACGTAAGGATGGTCAGATTGCGGCCCTCGGGCCGGGGCTGCTTGCTCAGCACCTCGGCCATGTAGAAGAGGTCGTTGATGTCGTCCACCCGCAGCACGCCGCTGCGGCGGAAGGCGGCGTTCAGCACCGCGTCGCTGCCGGTGAGGGTGCCGGTGTGGGAGGCTGCGGCCTCGGCGGCGGCCTGGGTGCGCCCAGCCTTGATCACAATGATGGGCTTGCTCTGCGCCACGTCCCGCGCTGCCGACAGAAACGAGCGGGCGTTCCCGATCGACTCCATGTAGAGCACGATGCTCTCGGTCTTCGGGTCGTCGCCGAGGTACTCGATCATGTCACCCCAGTCCACGTCGAGCATCGAGCCGATCGACACGAACGCGCTGAAGCCCACGTTCTCGCGGAAACTCCAGTCGAGAATGGAGGTGAGGAGCGCCCCGCTCTGGCTGATGAACGCCACGTCGCCCTCGTTAGCCATCGATCCGGCGAAGGTGGCGTTCAGCCCGTTCGGCGGCCGCATGATGCCGAGGCAGTTGGGGCCGACAATGCGGATGTCGTACTCGCGGGCACTCTCTTTGATGTCGCGCTCAAGCTCGGCGCCCTCCTCCCCCACCTCCCGGAAGCCGGCCGACACGATGATGAGGCCCCCCACCCCGGCCTCGCCGCACTCCTCCACGATGCCGGGCACGGTGGGCGCGGGCGTGGCGATGACCGCCAGGTCCACGTCTGTTTCCACGTCTCCGATGCCGCCGTAGGCCTCGATGCCCAGCACGCTGTCCCGCGTCGGATTGACCGGAAAGATGGTGCCGCCGAAAGGGTTGCTGACGAGATTCCACAGCAGCGTGCGCCCCACGCTGCCCGGCTCCTCACTCGCCCCGATGACCGCTACACTGCCGGGATTGAAGACGGCGTCGAGGGGCTGGCGCCGGGACGCCACGAGGTCGTAGGACGGGTCGCTCGTCGGGGTCGTGTCGGACGGTGCGTCGGACGGATCAGCCATGAGTGGGGAGGTGGTGGGTCGTGTGGGAAATGGAACCCGGCCTCTGTACAATAGAGGGAGCAGTGGTATCGAACGTACAGGGACGGCTCAGGCGTTTCAGCTCCGAGGAACTCCCCACGTCGGGTCCGCCCAAACTCCGCATCTGTGACGCACGGGTCACCGAGCCGCCCGCGAGGACGCTCGTGAGAAGGGGTCGCGACGGCGGGGAACCGTCGTTTCAGAGCAAAAAACGAACGTGGGGTGAGTGCGGGATGCATTCCCTCAATTCGAGTTTGGCATATGATTTGTGTCACCACGCCTCCCCACATCAGTTTGGCCATTACATCCTCGAGAAACCGAGGGCTCATTCTTCGCCCACAGGCACGCCCTTCGCCATGCACGACATAACCCTTTCTCCTCCCAAAGAGGTTCGCCGGCGTCGTCCATACCGAAGCCTCTACGCGGCCATGCTCTTTCAGAGCTTCGAAGATGCGCTCGGTGAGGCACTGCCTGCTGACGCCCCGACCGACCGCGACGCGGCCGAGACCATCCCCCGGAACTATCCCCCCGCTCCCGCTGATCAACCCGCGCTCGTCCCGCAGGCGTAAAACCGGGGCCGTTCGCCCCCTATTGGAGCGACCGTCGCACTGATGTCGCGGTATGGGCTCAGTACGGCGGCTCGGCAGGGCCGGTGTACCCGCACATGCCCGTGCGCGGAGAGTTGAGGAGGGGCATGGGCGCCCCGTACGCATCGTGCGGATGGTCATCCACGTGCTCGTCGCAGAGTGTGCCTGACGCGTCCTCGTCGTACACGCCAGTCCACCTCTCGTTCGAACGCACAACCAATCTCTGAGGCCCGCCGTGACGCCTCCTGCTCACCGTAGGCAGCGTCGTCCAGGACGGCGGCGAGCACAATCCATTCGTCGTCCCCGGCGGGCTCGTACGGATTGTCCGGCAGGACGTAGAGGACCCGCAGCGTTTCCCCGAAGTGATCGCGCAGCCGCTCCGCGATCATGTCGAGGGCGCGGGATCGGGTCAGCGGATCGGTTTGGAGCACGACGAGCGGAAGACAATAGAACGAGGGGTACAGTAGGTTAACGTTCTTCCATCGAGCTACGTTCGCGATGGATGCCGGAGAGATTCAGTAAAACAGATCCTCCATCTCCTCGTCCGGATCAGTGGCTCCGTCGGCGCTCCTCGCGGCGGGATGGTTGCGGAGGGCGTCGTAAAACTCCTGGTCGTAGGTCCGCGTCTTCACCACGATGGGCATCGGCACGGCGTGGCCCAGCAGGAGCGCCTGCTGTTTCGCGTCGAGGGAGGCCAGAATTTCGCGGAGGGACGACGCGTCGCTCGTGCCCACGAGGGCGGCCCCAATGTCTTTGTCGTCGCTCAGCTTGGCCACCATCTTGGTCCCAATCTGGCTGAGCACCTCCTCGTCGATGGCGCTCGGGCGCTGGTCCACCACCAGGAGGCTCACGAAGAACTTGCGCATCTCGCGCGCAATCTTGCCGAACGGCGTCTCGTTGGCGATGTCGGGCGAGAGGAATTTGTGCGCCTCTTCGATCGTGATCATGAGAGGCTGGGGCTTGTCGGCCTCGTTCTGGGTCTGCCGGTAGCGGTTCGTCTTCTCCTCGTAGGCCCGCCGGATGCGGCGCGTGAGGGCGTTGGCCACCAGCAGGTACACCCGCAGGTCGTCGTACTGGCCGAACTCGAGGACGACGGACTTGCCCGAATCCAGATTTTCGAGGAGGGCGTCAAGCACGTCGTAGTCGTCGGGCGACGGCTGGGTGGTGAAGAAGTCGTACTCCTGGAACGGGGCCAGCTTGCGGCGCAGCGCCTCGATCGAGTTCTTGTGCGCGCCGGTCTCGTCGGCGAGACGCTCGAAGTCGTCGCCGCTCTGGGCCTCCAAGAGCGTCGTGAGCCAGCGGTCGCCGTACTGGTTCTTGAGGAGGTAGCTGCTCTCGGCGGCGGTGGCGTTGAGGTTGAGCGTGTCGCGGAGCGGCAGGATATCGGCCGGCTGAATCTGGTCGGCGTGCAGGTGCACGTCGTAGTCCGGGGTGTGGCCGCGCTCTCGGGTCGTCGAGGGGTCGAGCGAGAAGAGACTCACGCGGCTCGGAAAGAGGTCGCGCAGGCCCTTTACGAACTGCGCCTGCCCATCCTCCCCCTCCGCCTGACTCCCGTAGCCGTACTCCGAGTGCATGTCGAAGACGAGGTTGACGGCCCGCTCGGTGCGGATCGTTCCCGCCAGCAGCAGGCGCGTGAGGAAGGTTTTCCCGGTCCCCGTCTTGCCGAAAATCGCGTTCGAGCGCTCGGTAAACTTCGAGAGGTCGAGGCACACCGGGCTCTCCTCCATCCCGATGGGGTGGCCCACGTGAAAATAGGTGCGCCCATCGTCCCACGTCTCATCGCCAAAGACGCGGGCCACGTCGTCGGCCTCGGCCTGCGCCACCGGTGAGAAGTGGGCCGGAATCGTCTTCACGGATTTCGGCTCCTCCTCCGTCAGTTCCGGGTGATCCGTGTTCGGCATCATGAGCATCGGCTTCAGCTGCACGGTGACGTAGGTGCCGCTGCCCTGCATCACCTCGCGCAGCAGGTGGTCGGACGGGCCGGGCGGATTGAGGAGGATCTGCTCGTTGGCCGCCTCGATTTCCACGTCCGTGATCATGCAGAAGAAGTCGAACTGCTCCCCCTGAATCACCACAAAGGTGCCCGCCACCACGTCTTCGACCGACTCGCCCGGATCGAGCTTCATCTCGATGCCCTCGTTCAGCGAGCCGTGCGTGATGACGCCGAGGTGCTCAGACCGAAAGCTCGATTTCTCAAACATGGACTACTTATTCTGTGGGGAAAGCGATCGCCGGACGGAAAGTCATGAGGGGGAAGCCACGGGTGCATGCCTCAAGAGGGTCCCTTTCCAACACTGAGCCGATTGTCGTATGGATGGCCCGTTACCGCCTGACGGCATCGTCCTCAGCAGAAGCGGACCCGTCGTGACGGGGGCGCTCGGTGGCCCGGCGCGTCAGAAAGAGGCCCAGCGCGACGAGCAGGATCTCGCCGATGAGACCGAAGAGGAAGCGGCGAGTCATGCTCTTGAGCACGCGGGGCAGCAGTCGGAGGGCGGCGTAAAAGCCGAGGATGCCGAGCAGGCCCTGGATCAGGCGCGTCAGCCAGTTTGGAACGTTTGCGCTGGACATTGAGGTCTGGGAAATGAAAGAAAGGAGTAGGTGCGTGAGTACGGGCGTATGGGCGTGTGGGCGTCTTTTTCTCCCACACTCACACACGCCCAGACGCCCATACTACTCATTGGCGAGTTGTCCACACGCCGCGTCGATGTCCTGCCCCCGGCTCCGACGCACGGTCACCGTCACGCCCTCCTGCACCAGCACCTGCACGAAGCGGTCGAGCTGCTCTTCGGAGGTGCGCTCAAAGTGGAGGCCCTCCACCGGATTGTACATCAGCAGGTTCACCTTGCTCGGCGCCCACCGCGTGATTTCCGCGAGATTGCGAGCATCTGCTTTGCTGTCGTTGACGCCCTTGAAGAGGCAGTACTCGTAGGTAATCTGCCGACCGGTCTCCTGCGAGTAGTACTGGAGCGCCTCCTTCAGCGCCGGGAGGCTCGTCTTCTCGGCCTCATTCACCGGCATGATGCTGCTCCGCGTCTCATTGTCCGGCGCGTGGAGCGAGACGGCCAAGTTGGCCCGCAGCCGGTCGTCAGCGAGATCCTTGATGCGACGCGCGAGGCCCACGGTGGAGACAGTAATCTTCTGCGCCGAGAGATTCAGGCTGTCCTCGTCGGTGAGGATGTCGATGCTGTCGAGCACGGCGTCGTAGTTGAGGAGCGGCTCACCCATGCCCATGAACACAACGTTCGTGACGGACCGTCCGAAGCGCTCGTGGGCCACCTCGTTCATGTGCCATACCTGGTCGAAAATGGCCCCCGGCGTCAGGTTTTCGCGGAAGCCCATGAGACCGGTGGCGCAGAACTCGCACCCCATGGCACACCCCACCTCGCTCGACACACAGACCGTGAGGCGACGGGCCTCCCCCCGCTCGTCGATGGCGGGAATCAGCACGGTCTCCGCCTCGCGCCCCGACGGCAGCTTGAAGAGCGCTTTCACGGTCTGATCCGTGGCCTGCTGCTGGTCGACAATCTCGATGCCTTCCACCGTCGCGTCCCGCTGCAGGCCGCGGCGCATCCGCTTCGGCAGGCTCGACATCCGGTCGAAGTCGGACATCCCCTTCCCGTAGATCCAGTTGAAGAGCTGATCGCCGCGGTAGCGGGGCACGCCGTGCTCGGCCACGAAGTCCCGCAGGGCCGCGCGGTCCATCGTTTTGAGGTCCACGCGGTCCTCTGCGGTGCCGACCGTATGGGAGGCAGTCTTAACGTCAGGCATATCAGGGGGGGTGAACGCCGCACACAAGCCGGACGTTTCGGCAACGCTCGATTGAAAAGTTGGGGGGCGTTTGAGTCTGTGAACTGGAATCCTCGGACTGTGCTGTCCCGACAGCCGCCGGGACGGCCGACCGCAAACCGCCGTGTCTCGGCACTCATTGGCGGTCCGCCGTCCGTCGTCTGCGGTCGTCGCATTTTATGGCATCTCGAAACTCACAGAATCGACATGCAACCCAGCGTTTCAACGTTCCAACGTATCTCCGAGAACACTCCCCTCATTCAAAAATAGACCTATTCGCTTACTTCGAACGCCACACACGTCCGACATCGATGATCCCACTCATTACGCCCGACGACACCGCCCGCCTCGACGCCATTATGAGCCGCGGCGGCACCTTTAGCGACGAGGTCGACGCCACGGTGGACGACATTCTCGAACAGGTACAGTCGCAGGGGGACGCGGCGCTGCTTGCCCTTACGGAACAGTTTGACGGCGTGCGGCCGGATCCGGTAAAGGTGCCCGCGTCGGTGCTCGACGGCGCGGCCGACGTCCTCAACGACAATCTCCGGGACGCGATTGAAGACGCCGCCGACAACATTCGCCGCTTCCACGAGAAGCAGGTGCGTGAGTCGTGGTTCACCGACGACGGGGACGGCGTGATTTTGGGACAGCGCGTGGTGCCGATGGAGCGGGCCGGGCTCTACGTGCCGGGCGGCACGGCCGTCTACCCGTCGAGCCTGTTGATGAACGCGATCCCCGCGCAGGTGGCGGGCGTCGACGAGATCCACCTCGTCTCCCCGCCCCGGGACCACGGGCGGCCCCACCCGCTCGTGCTCGCCACCGCCGCGGTCCTCGACCTGGAGCACGTCTACGCCGTCGGCGGCGCGCAGGCGGTGGGGGCCCTCGCCTACGGGACCGACACCGTGCCCGCCGTCGACACGATCGTGGGACCGGGGAACGCGTATGTGGCCGCCGCGAAGAAGAAGGTGTTTGGGCGCGTGGGCATCGACTCGGTGGCTGGCCCCAGCGAGATCGGCGTCCTGGCCGACGCCACCGCCGACCCGGAGTTCGTGGCCGCCGACCTCCTTTCGCAGGCCGAGCACGACGAGCGCGCCTCCGCGATCCTCATCACGCCGCACCGTCCGCTGGCCGAGGCGGTGCAGCAGCACGTCGAGGACATGGTGCCGGAGCTCCCGCGGACCGACGTCATCGAGCAGGCGCTGACCGACTACGGCGCCTGCATCGTCACCGACACGATGGACGCGGCGGTCGACCTGATGAACGAGCTCGCGGTGGAGCACCTGGAGCTCCACGTCAACGATCCGTGGCAGACCATGACGCGCATCCGCCACGCCGGGGCCCTGTTCCTGGGCGAGTACTCGTCGGAGCCGGTGGGCGACTACTTCGCGGGTCCCAACCACGTCCTCCCCACCGGCGGCACGGCCCGGCACGCTTCCGCCCTTGGGGTCGACGACTTCGTGCGCACCCAGTCCGTCCTCTCCTACACGAAGGAGCGGCTGGAGGACACCGGCCCGCAAATCACGACGCTCGCCGAGGCCGAGGAGCTCCAGGCCCACGCCGAGGCCATCCGCGTCCGCCTGAACCGGGGGAAGGACTGACCGAATGGCCGATTCCGCTTCCCGACGTGTCTCCTCCGCGACAACCCCGGATCCCATCAGCAACGGAAGAGAAGCCCTCACGACTCGCCCCTCGTGACTCACGCCTCGTGGCTCATACCTCGTGATTGTGATGATAGAAACGAGACAGCTTGCACACTCCGGATGGCCCGGAACTGGGATCGACCAGCAGTCTCCCCAACCCCGCCTGGTTCGAAAAAGCCGTGACGGCGGAGACATTGTGCGGTTGGAATGATACCTTTTGAAACGAATTGGTTTGAAACGAATTGGTCGTTCTCTTCGAGATGACCCACCGGACTCATGGCCGTGGACGCTGCCCCGACCTCCATTGACGAGCTGCTCCAGCACATCCGCCCCGCCGTACGGGAGCGGAGCGAGTACGTGGTGGACATGCCGGAGGGGATCACCGTGAAGCTGAACCAGAACGAGAGCCCGCTTGGCCTGCCGGAGGACCTGAAGCAAGAGCTTCTCGACGCGTACGCGCAGGTGGAAATGAATCGATACCCCTCCGAGCAGCCGGACGACCTGCGGCGTGCGCTCGCGGAGTACGACGGGGTCGATCCGGACCAGATCATCGTCGGCAACGGCTCCAACGAGATTACGTACACCTTCGGCCTTGCCTTCCTGGATCCGGGCGATCCGGTGGTCCTCCCGCGTCCCATGTTCTCCCTCTACGAGAAGGTGATGCGCCTTCAGGAGGCGGACCTCACGAGCGTGCCCCCGCGCGAGGACTTTGGGTTCGACGCGGACGCGCTGGCCGCGGCCGCGGCCGAGACCGACGCCGTGCTCACGATCCTCACCACGCCCAACAACCCTACGGGCCTGGCCCTGACGCTCGACGAGATCGAGCAGGTCGTGGTGGCAAGCTCCGGGTTTGTGGTGGTCGACGAGGCCTACGTCGAGTTCAATCCGGAGGGCT
Source organism: Bacteroidetes bacterium QS_3_64_15 (assembly GCA_003022565.1). Classification (GTDB taxonomy): domain Bacteria; phylum Bacteroidota; class Rhodothermia; order Rhodothermales; family Salinibacteraceae; genus Salinibacter. Next base: position 19,062 of record PXTN01000020.1, read on the forward strand.
CCGCCGTCGAACTGCTCGACCGGCATCCCAACGTGCTGATTCTCCGCACCCTCTCGAAAGGGTTCGGGCTGGCCGGCGCGCGACTGGGGTACCTGGTGGCCCATCCCGCCGTGGTGCAGGAGCTCGTGAAAGCGCGCCTGCCGTTCATGGTGGACCGATTCGCCGAACAGACGGCCCTGGCGGTTCTCGAACGTCCAGCCCTCATTGAGGACCGCGTGCAGCGCATCCAGGCCTCGATCACGAATCTCACCGAGACGCTTCAGAATGTGAACGGGGTCAAGGTGGTGCCATCGCAGGCAAATTTCGTCATTTTCACCACTCCCGCCCCGGCCGACGTGCTCCAGGACCGTCTCGCCAACTGCGGTGTGCTCGTCCGCAACATGGGCGGATACCCGGAACTCGAAGGCTATCTGCGGGTCAGCGCCGGGACTGAGGCGGAGAACAACGCGTTTCTGGGTGCGTTGGAAAAGTCGCTTTGTGAAGATGTGCCCGATCTTGATACGTAGCGGAGGATCTCTTCTCAGGGATCGGGGACACGGGGCACCGATTCCATATTCTCTGGTACTGAACACTCCTTGAATTCACTGAGCTCGTGATGGATTTTACTCGGGTAGACATCATCGGTCTCTCTACCAGCCCGTCCAGCGGAGGGGCCTACGCCCTGGTGTTGGGAGAGGTCGAGGGCAATCGCCGCCTGCCGATCATCATCGGTGCATTCGAGGCCCAGGCGATTGCGTTGGAGCTGGAAAAAATTCAGCCGCCGCGTCCGATGACGCACGACCTGCTGCGCGACACGTTCGAGGCGGTAGATGTGGAGGTTACGGAGATCGTCATCGACGAGCTTCGGGAGGGCACCTTTTTCGCTAAGATTCGCTACCGCCACGACGGGGAGGAGCACCAGCTCGACTCTCGCCCCAGCGACGCCGTGGCGCTCGCCGTTCGGGTCGACGCACCCATCTTCGTCGCCCCCATGGTGATGGACGAGGCCGGGATCGTCGCCGAAGACGAATCCGACATCTCGTCCCTCGCCGAGCAGGCCGAGGAAACCTCGGTCGAAGAGGAAGAGATGGGCGGCACCGAGCTCGAAAAGAAGCAGAAGAAACTGGAGAAGGCCATCGAAGAAGAAAACTATGAACGTGCCGCCGAGCTGCGCGACGAAATTCAGCGCCTGGAGCAGGAGCAGCAGCAAAACCAGAACTGAGGCGCACACTTGGCCCCGACGAATCTGGCGAAGCCTTGAGGGATCTCCCCCGAGGCTTCGCTTTTTTTGTTGAGGCGTCCCGGCGGGACGCCTTTACGCACCACGAAACCGTCTTTGCCTCACAGGCATCCACGTCCACACGCTCCCCGCATGACGCCGTCCGTCCAGACCGCCGTCCGCCGCGCACCGTTTGCCGATCTCGGTGCGTTCCCGGATCTCTTCGTCGACTACTGTACCCACTTCGACACGGTGGCGGACATTTACACGGGCGACTGGCAGGACCTCTCGGCCCGGCGCGAGGCCGCTGACGCAGCAGCCCGGCGCCCCGCCGACCGCGACGCACTGGCCGACGTGCTGCTCGACCAGAACGAGCGCTGGGGCCTCGACGCAACGGCCCGGTCCCACATCGAGGCCCTGCGCGACCCCGAGTCCGTCGCGATCGTGACGGGGCAGCAGGTGGGCCTCTTCACGGGGCCGCTCTATACCATCTACAAGACCATCACCACGCTCCAGCTGGCCGAGGAGTGGGCCGAGCAGACGGGACGCCCCGTGGTGCCGGTCTTCTGGGTGGAGGGCGAAGACCACGACGTCGAGGAGATTGCCACGGCCCACGTCCTGCACCGCAACGAGGTTGTGCCGCTCCACTACGACCCTGATGTGAGCGACAATCCCGGCGCTGTGGGCCGGCTCGCCCTTACCGATGACATCAACGATATGCTCGCCCGGCTCGACGAGGCCTTGCCGCCATCCGACTTCAAGCCGGGCGTGATGGAGCGGGTGCGCGCTGCATACCAGCCCGGCACGCGGATCGAGGACGCGTTCACCCGATTGATGCGCTCGCTGTTCGAGGACGACGGCCTTGTCTTTATCAACCCGGACGACGCGCGCCTGAAGGCGCTAAGCCGTCCCCTCTTCCGCCACGAGATCGAGGATCCGCAGACGCCTGCTGTCCGCATCAACGCCGCCAGTCAGGCGCTCCGCGACCGGGGCTACCACGCGCAGGTGACGGCCCGCCCCACCAACCTGTTCTGGCTCGGCGACGACAGCCGCCGGGCCATTGACCTGGGCGAAGATGGCACGTTCCGGCTCCGCGGCACCGACCGGACGTTCTCGCGCACCGACCTGCTCGATCGCCTCGACGCCGAACCTGAGCGCTTCAGCCCCAACGTCGTCCTGCGCCCGCTCATGCAGGACCACCTCCTGCCCACGGCGGCCTATGTGGCGGGGCCCGGCGAGGTCTCCTACCTTGCCCAGTACGGCGACGTGTATGACTGGGCGGAGCTCGACATGCCGCTCATCCACCCGCGGGCGAGCGTCTCCCTGGTTGAGGGCAAGGTGCAGAAGGTGCTCGACAAGTACGACCTCTCGGTTGCGGATTTTCGGGACGACCTGGAAGTCCTCTTCCAGGACGTGGTCGTCGAGATGATGGAGGTGGATGTAGACGCCGTCTTCTCCGAGGCGATGCCGCAGCTCCACCAGGCCCTCAACGCCCTCAAGCCCGAGGTGGAGGCCGTCGACCGGACGCTCGGCTCCTCGACGGAGGCGACCCGGGCCGCCATCATCGACGAGATGGAGGCGCTGAAGCAGAAGGTCGTTCGCGCCGAGAAGCGACAGCAGGACGAGGTGCGGGCGCAACTCAAAAAGGCCCACGTCAACCTCCGCCCGAACGGACACCTCCAGGAACGCACGATCAACGTGCTGTACTACCTGAACAAGTACAGCCCCGACCTGCTCGACGAGCTTCAACACGCGCTCCGCACCGACACCTCTGCGCACCAGGTGATGGAACTGTAGGATAGGTGTGGAAGGATTGGATGTATGGAGGTGTGGAGGTGCGAACGTCAGAAGGGGATTCGATCGCCGGGGACAAGACTATTTGGTACTGCTCATGGACGACGTGCCTGATCCCGATTTTCTCTTCAGTTCGCTCATCGAGCACGCGATTGAGTTGTCGGCGCAGTGGCACGACGGGACCTATCGCAAGAGCGTGTGGCGCGACCCGGCCTTTGAGGTGCCGGAGGGCGAGGAGATTCAGATTCCGGTGATCGCGCACCTGGCCGCCGTCGCGTCGATCGTGCACCGGGCGGGATGGGACGAGACGACCGTGGCCGCCGCGCACCTACACGACGCGATCGAGGACATGAACGAGCACGGGCAGCGCCTGCGGCGCAAACAACTCCGCGACGCCGTGGGGGCGGAGGTAACCCGGCTCGTGGCGCAGGTGTCCGAGCAGAAGCTGAACGACGACGGCGAGATGCGCCCCTGGCGTGACCGCAAGGAGGACTACCTGGAAAGCATCCGCGCAGGCAGTCCTCCGGCGGCGGCCATCAGCCTGGCCGACAAGATCCACAACCTGTGGTCGATCACCCAGAGCCTGGAGGCAGGCGAAGACATCTTGTCCGTCCTGAGCGGCGACGCGGAGGCGCAGCAGTGGTTCCATGAGGCCGTCCTGGAGACCTCGCGGGCGCACGATGACCCGCGCCTCACCCCGATGCGAGATCGCCTCCAAACGGAGCTCGACCGCTTCGAGTCCGTCCTAAAGCGTGAGGGCTGAGGTCGATGCGGTCGAGACTCACGGCTTTGCGGCATTGGGCGAACGTCCGGACCCAGGGTCCGCGGCGCCCTGTTTCGCCTCCCTTCCGCCAACGCTCTGCCCGAATGTACCGTGTCGGCCCTGCCGCGTCGCGCCGGGACGCAGCACGGTCGGGACGGATCGGTGCGCGCCCGACGAGCAGTCCGGCGATGAATGCGGCGGCGAGACCGATAAGGAATAGAAACGCGGTCATGGCTCACTCAGGGGCGGCACGTCATCCGGAATGTCGGCGTCGGGAAGGCCTCCTGGATCAGGGTCCACCCGCGGTCCTCATCGTAATACCGCTGGGCGTACTCCGTCCTCTCCTGTCCATGGCCGAGCCATGCCTACGCCTCACGGCGCCAGTTCACTTCGTTGAGGGTGGTGGGCCGGGCCATTGCCTCCCCATTCTCCATGGACCGCAGAAGATGATTGCCCCCAACGGTCGGGCTCCGTCCCCCATCGTTCTGTGGCTTTCCCTTTCAATCACCGAGACTTCTCCATCCTCGATCCACGCACCACCCTCCAGCCTCGCTCTTTCCCCCGCCCTCGATTTACGGCACTCGATTCACGCCCCTAGCTTCCCGCCCCTCATTCTTCCCTCTTCCAGACATCCACACATCCATACGTCCACCCTTACCCCTCCGAAACCCGCACAATCCCCTGCACGAGCCTCATCAGATCCCCCCGCACACGCTCGCTCACCTTGAGGACCTCGTCGTGATCGAGGGCGCCCGCCGCCAGCCCCGCCGCTGGATTCGTGATCGTGGACAGGCCGAGCACCGTCATCCCCAGCCGGTGCGCCTGAGTCACCTCCGGCACCGTGCTCATCCCTACCGCGTCGGCCCCCAGGTGCGCCAGCGCCCGCACCTCCGCCTTCGTCTCGTAGCTGGGCCCGAGGGTCCAGGCGTAGATGCCGCGGCGCGCGTCCAGCCCTAGATCGAGCGCCACCTGCTCGGCCCGGCTCGTCCACGCCGGGTCGTAGAACGGCTCCCGACCCGTACGCCCCGCCGCCGCTCCGTCGTGCCGACGCGCCGGCACCGCGCCCGACCCCACGCTCGGACTGGCGAAGGCCATGTTTAGGTGGCCGGTGATGAACATGAGCGTGCCGGGGTCGAAGGTGCGGTTGATGCCACCGGCCGAGTTGGTGACGAGCAGGCGCTCGGCGCCGAGGGTGTGGAGGAGCCGCACCGGCATCGCAATCTGCTGCACCGGGTAGCCTTCGTAGAGGTGCACGCGTCCCTGCACGAAGACGACGCGGGTCCCCTCCAGCCCCCCGAAGACGAGTTGCCCGTCGTGCCCCTTCACGGTCGACTCGGGGTAGCCGGGAATGTCCGTGGCCGGCACGACGGTCGTCTCGTCCGCCGCCTCCGCCAGCTGCCCCAAGCCGGAGCCCAAGATGAGCGCCACCTCGGGCGACACATCGACACGCTCCCGCACCGCCGCCACCGCAGCATCGAGGTCTTCATCGTCGTGCACAGTCGGATCGGATCGCATAGACAATTCTGTCGATATGTGAGGAAGCTTGGAGAGGGCCTGCTCTCGTACAGGGATCGTAAATGGAAGTATCTGTCCCGATGGGAATCGAGGACACCGATAGGAATCGTTCCCGATAGCCGTCGGGATGCCGTACCGACAGCTGTCGTGTACCGCTGTCGGTCCCGACCTACGTACCGACTACCGTCGGTGTGCCGTCGGGGTGGGCATGCGGGCGTTTCCCTCCCAGACGCCCAAACGCTCAGACCCCCACACTGAGCGGCCTCCCTCTTGAGGACTTCTCCCAATAAGAGCGGCAGTGAGCAAAGATCGGCTTCCATCCTCAGCCCGCACGCAGGATCCGGTAGTTGCGCAGGCTCCACAGCAACTGCTCAACGATCACCCGCACCGTCGTGGTGACGGGAATGGCCACCAGCATCCCCACGAGGCCTCCAAGCTGCGCGCCCACGAGCACCACGAGGAGGATGACGAGCGGATGGGTCTGCGCGGCCCGCGAGAAGATGAGGGGCTGGAGCAGCACGTTGTCGGCCAGCTGCGTGAGGGCCATAGCGAGGGCCACGCCGGGCACAAGCGACGCGTCGCCGGTCTGGGCAATGCCCACCAGCGTGCCCGCCAGGAAGCCCAGAAAGGGGCCGAAGTAGGGAATGGTGTTAGCGAGGCCGGTGAAGATGCCGATCGCAATCGCTCCGCGCAGGCCTACGATCCAGAGGAGGGCCGAGGCAATGACGGCAATCGCTGTGCCCTGCACGAGCAGTGCGCGGAAGTACCGGCCGATACTGAGCTCCACTTTGGCAAGAATGGACAGCGTGACCTCAAAATAGCGGTTGGGGACGAGGTACAGGAGGTTCCGCCGAATCTTGAGCTCATCTTTCAGCAGAAAGAACGTGACGAAGGGAATGATGACGATCGCGTACACGATGTTCGTGAAGACCGCCACGACAGAGCTCACCGTGTTTGCGATTCGCTCTCCGCCGACCAGATCGCCCTGTACCAGCGACTGGGCTACCTGACGCACATTCTCCTCCAGCACCCCCTGTTCCAGCGGCGCGATCTCCTGGATCTGAGCCTCAATGAGATTGGCCACGTACACGGCGGTGTCCACGGTAATGAGCTGCGACAGGTCCTGCACCTGACGCGTAATGAACGGAACGACCGACGTGACGATCACCGAGATGGCCGCCAGGAGCCCCGCAAACGAGAGCAGTATGGCGGGCACCCGACCAAGGCCAAGGCCCTGAATGCGATCGACGAGGGGCCGGAGCAGATACGCCAAGATGCCCCCGACGGCGAGGTACAGCACGATGCCGGCGAAGTACCAGAGCATCCACCCGACGGTCGCCACGGCGGCGGCTCCAAGCACGAAGCGGACGATTCGGTCGAGCGTAAAGGTGGTGGGCGCGTCCTCTGCAGATCGGGCGGATGGCTTCGCCGGCGGCGCGGCGCGCCGGGAGGAGGCCCCCTCCGGCACCGGCGTGTTTTCGTCCGTCGAAGCGGTCTCCCCGTCGGCGGCGGGCACTCTCTCGCGAGGTGTGGAAGACGGATCGGGGCCGTCGGGCATGGAGTGCAGCGACGTCTGTAGAAACGAGCGTGCAGGACGCCTTGGGGCTGACGTAGCGTCGGCCATCTAACGGAGCGAATCCTCGTTACGGGTCCCATCCTGCTCCAGTTCGTCGAGGATGGGGCGGATCGTGTTGGACGTGAAGCCGCGGCGGCGGAGATAGCGGTACATCTTCTGCCGACGGCGCCGCGGATCGTCCTCTCCGGCCAGGCGCGGCCACCGTTTCTCGGCGTGGGTCCAGGCCGCCGCCGTCACGTCTACCTCCGCAAAGAGCTCGTCGACTGCCGCGTCCGCCAGGCGCCGGTCCACGCCGCGTTCTGTGAGCTCCCGCCGGATGCGCACCGGCCCGTACTTCTTGCTGGAGAAGCGGTTGTGCGCGTAGTCGTGGGCGTACGCCTCGTCGTCGAGGTACTCCAGTTCGTAGAGGCGAGCGATGACGTCCTCAATGACCGGGGACGGAACGTCTTCCTGCCCGAGCTTTCGGCGCACCTCCTCCTCCGTGCGCGGCTTGTACGCGAGGTAGTCGAGCGCCGTCTGCTTCGCGTCGACGTACTGCTCGTCCCGCTCAAGCTCGCGAGCCTTCTCGGGCGTAAGGGTTGCGCCCACCTGCAGGGAATGTTTTACCACGAGGTCTTCGTGGATCCCGAAGGCAAACTCGCCATCGAGATAGACGGACACCCGATCATCGTTGTGGACCTGAGATTCGAGACGTGTAATCGTTCCGCTCGTCGCAGCGTCCGGCATTTCGCGAAAAAAGGTCTACTGTCAAACAGATATTTCGTATTGCGGATTTCGGGACACGTCTCACGTTCCACGTTTTACGCATCACGCAACACGAAATACGCAACACGAGACGAGCCGAAGGCGACTCACGAGGTAAATACGCAACGAGTCGCGCCTGGATTCCCCATCGGAAAACACAGACCCTCTAATGGGACCAACACTGCTCCCCCCCCGCCGTGACGGCGTTCCGCAGGGAATCAGTGGCCACCGCCGTGGCGATGCCAAGTCCCCCGTCGACGTTGGAGATAGGCTCGCGGCGCTCCGGGTCGCCCCGGCTCCGGGCAAAGGCCGCAAACGACGTGTCCCCCCGCGTGAGGGTGACAGTGAGATCGTGCCGGGGAAACGCCGAGGTACTGTCCTCCACGGGCACCGCATAGACGCCCGTCCATGCTCTCTGGCCCTCCCGGCGACGGAACTGGTCTTCGCGCCGCACGTCGACAGGCTGCAAGAAAAAGTTGACGACACGGGACGCGGACTCGGTCGTGTCGGGATTGAGCTGGGGCCGCACCCAGTGCGTTGTGTCCTCTCCCGCCACCAACGGGTCCGCCGGCCAGTGCAGCGACACGTCGACCGGATAGAGGTAGCCCTGCTCGGCCGGGATGTCGAGCGAGTCGCGGCGGAGGGAATCGACGCGAATTGTCTGAACCGGCTCCGGTGGCACCTCGACGCACACCTCGCTCAGCTCTATGGGAGGCGGGGTCGTGCCTCGGGCCTGTGCTTCCTCGCCCTGCCACCGGGCCGAGAGACGCCATGGAACCCGATCGGGCACGTCCCCGACCTCCGAGACGGGCACGTACCGGCCAGGGCGATGGTCGGATTCCTCGTACGATACGAGCTGCCCATCGAGGACGAGCTCGACGGTGCCTCCCTGCGCTGCGTTTGCCCGTCGGTCACCCGGATCGGTCAGGGAGCGCGTCTGCCGGAGCGTAATTGTGGGGAGGGGACGGTCCGTCTCCAAAAACGCCTCCACCACGAGCGACTGCCGGTCCACAGGCCCCGTGACGTCGCACCGCCCCAGCATCAGAACCAGGACCAGCCCCACTACGACCAGGAGCCTTTTCCCCGTCTTTCGCAGCACGTGCCGCTCGTCCTTTCCGTCCATCCAACTTCAGGCTTTTACACCGTTCAACCTTCTAACCTTCAACCCTCACAACTCCATCTCCAGTTCCAGGAGCGGAAGGAGCGGAAGCCCACGCTGGCGATTCACGTTGACTCCCGTGTCCGTAGGCTGGTACGTCTGGTCGAGAATGTTATTACGACCGGTCGCATTGTAGACGTTCAGGGTGGCCGTCCAGTCCGCAGAAAGCAGCTGGAATCGATAGCCCACCGTGAGGTCCATGCGGAGATAGGGGGGAAACCGACCATTGTTCACCCGTGGACGATGCAGATACGTCGTGGGCGCCGTCTCCGTCGGGTCCCCCAGGCGGTAGCGGGCCACCGGCACGGTCGTCGGGTACCCGCTGCGCCACTCAGCAGCGATCGTCGCATTCCACGCTCCGCCCTCCCACCCAAGGGTGGTACGCATGGAAAGGGGCACGTCGAGGCTGGAGGGTCGCCAGCGCAGTCCCGACGGCTGTCGGGACGGGGTCCGCACGAACGTCCGGCCGGCACTCATCACGAAACGGGCCCTCCATGGCGGTTGCTCGAAGACGGTACTAAACTCAAGGCCGAAGGCCCGCTCGGTGGCGGTCACGTACTGCCCGAGCAACGCGCCCACCTTGATGCCCGGCCCTTCGATGTCGTCTTTCTCCTGAAAAGCATCGGCGGGCACCAGGGTGTTGCGCGTCTCTCGCGCGTACGCGCCGACCTCCAGGCCCCATCCCGGCTGCAGTTGGGTCTGTGTCCCGAATCCGATCTGCCCCCCCACCGCAGGCTGTACACGGTCACTCGACGGAACCCATCGGCTCGACACTAGATCGTACACGAGGGAGTGCCGGTCGCGGAGGCGGTGTAGATACTGCACGTGTATGCCCGCACTCCCCTCAAGAGCGAGCCACCGGGGATGCACCACATACTGCGCGTTCAGTCGGGGCGCCAGGTGAACGTGGTTGCCGTCACTGAAGTAGCTGGCCCGCACTCCCGGCTCCACGGTCCACTGAGGCGTAGGGGTCCAGGTGTCCTGCAGGTAGCCGGCCACCTTCACGGCATTCAGCCGACTCTCCTGCGCTTGGCGCGTACTCGTGCCCCCGGAACGCTGGAGTTCGCTACCGAGCGTGCTCTCAAACTGGAGGGCCGACACTTGTACCCCTCCCGTCAGGACGTGACTCACCGAGTGGTGGTAGTCGACGTGCATTTTGAGCCCGGCGTCGGACAGCCGAACGCGGTAGTCGGAGGACAGGGAGGCGGTCGTCGTTGGCTGCACGAACGACGCCTCCTGGGCGCGATACCGGGAATAGTACGCCGTCGTGGTCACGAACGTCTCGTCCCCGACGAGGTATCGGTGCTGTCCGCTGAGCGCCCGATTGTCCCAGTTTTGAGCGACCTCAAACAACAGATCGGCCGGGCGGAGCCACGACGAGAAGTCCAGCGAAAGATCGAAGGGGAGGCGAAGGTCGAGGTCGTCTCGGCCGTGGTAGTAGCTCAGGGAGAGACGGTGGGTTTCTCCGAATCGGTGCGTAAGCTTCGCGCTGGTGTCGAAGAAGTAGTACCCCGTGCGCAGCGTGTCCCGTCGGCCGTTTGTGCCGGTGACGGGATGCTGACGCCCAATCAGTTTGTCCAGGTAGGAGCGCCGCCCCGACAGCATGAACGAAGTGGAGGGCGTCAGAGGGGTCTCGACCCGAAATCGTCCGCTCAGCACGCTGAGTGCCGCCGCGGCTTTCGGCGCTTGGCGGCTTCCGTCTTTCATCTGGGCGTCGAGCACGGACGAGAGACGTCCGCCATACTCTACGGGGAACGTCCCCCGGTAGAGGTCCGTCGAGTGAAGCGTTTTGGTCTGGAACGTTGAGATAAGGCTAAAGGCGTGCCACGGGTGGTAGACGGGTGCCCCGTCGAGCAAGTAGAGATTCTGATCGGGATTGCCCCCCCGAACACTGAGCCCGCCGCTGGTCACGCCCGACTTTCGGATTCCCGGGGTCCACTGGAGGGCCCGAAACAGATCCGGTTCCCCGAGCGAGGGCAGACGATCGAGCTGATCCAGCGCGACTGCCATCATGCCGGGCAGCCGTTCACCCTCGTCGATGCTCGTCGATCCCGCCTCCACGACGACCCCCTCCGACTCGATGGGCGTTTCGGCCAGGGCAATGCGGACGGGGTCCTGCCCAGCCGTGAGCGTCGTATCCACGCTCTGGTATCCGAGGTAGGAGATGCGCACCTCGTAGGCCTCGGGGGGAAGATTGGGGACGACGAAGTATCCGTCCTGATTGGTCGTGGTGCCGGCCGTAAGCTCTGTGAGATGCACGTGGGCCCCGGGCAATCGCTCTCCAGTTTCCGCATCGAGCACGTATCCGTTGAGGGGGACCCGGGACGTGTTCTCCTCGTTCTGCTCAGGAGACGCGACCACGAGCACGTACTGACCACGGCGCACGCGCTCGGCCCGCACGCCGGTCCCGTCGAGCACACACTCGAGTGCAGCGGCCCGGTCGGAGCCGTCGTACGTGCAGCTCGTGGTTCGGTCCCGCACGAGCCGATCGGCGTAGACGAGGTCGAGGTTGGTCTGAGTGCGGACCTGATCGAGGGCCGTCTCTAAGGCCGCGTCACTCACGCGGATTTCGATGGGCGCCTGTGCCCGGGCATTCGCACCGCCAAGGGTCCCCATCCCAACCAGCGTAATGATGATCACAAGCAAAGGACGCGGCACGGGCGTCGCTGGGGAGAGCCGGAGAGAAAGGCAAGCAGTGTCTTACTCTCCGTCCGCGCCTTCGTTCGGGCGTGAGAAAATGAAGAGGGACCGGCGGCAGGACGTATCAAGTCCGCCCGCAGGGAGGCTCGGCCTCCGGAAATGGATGTGGAGGCCAGCGCCTTTCAGAAATACAGTTGATCGCCTTATTCCCAGCGCGGCACGGTCCGTCGCTATCTTCCCCGAGAACGCGTCCTCAGGAGCCAGGCACAAGCCGGTAGGTGCCGTTTTCCGTACGCACCTCCGCCCCAAGCGTGCGGGCGATCGTCTCGAAAACCTGCGATACCGGCTGCTCGCGCTCGAAGGTGCCCGTGACCGGCTCCTCGGCCAAGGCCGGCGCCACTGTGACGGAAACGCCGTAGTGCGCACCCAGGCGCTGAGCTATCGTTTTGGTGGGCACCGACCGGAAGACAAACAACCCGGTCCAGTTCAGCGCCTGGGTCAGGTCCGCAGGCTGGGGAGCCGACGGGGCCTGCCCGTGCCGGACTGTACTGCGCTCCCCCGGACTCAGCACCACGGACTCAGACTCTGCTTCGTCGCCCGGTTCCACCTGCACGCGTCCTTCCACAAGCACCACTTCGGTCGTGTCACTCCCTGCCGCGACGCCGAACTGTGTGCCGAGGACCTCGGTTCGTGCCGCCGGCGTGTTTACGACGAACGGGGCGTCGTCTCGGCGTACCACGTCGAAGTAGGCGCGCCCACGTGCTAGCTTAACATGTCGGTCCTCCGCCGTGCTCATCCCCGGGCCGTAGGTCAGCGTGGCTGCGCCCACGAGGCGGACGGTTGAGCCGTCTTCAAACTCCACCACTCGCTGTTCATCGGCCTCGGCCGTCACGGTGGTCCGCGACGCCTCCCCCGGCCCGTAGAAAATCGCCAACACGGCGGCCCCAATGAGGAGAGCGGCCACCGTGAGCCGCCACGCCCAACGACGCCCGGCCTTCTTCTCTCGAGATTGGGCAGGCCGTTGGGGGGATCGTTCGTCCCGGTCGGGGCGAGGGCGGCGCTCCGCAGCCTCTGCCCCGACGCGGGCCTCCTCCTGATGCTGCGCCCACACCGTCTCAAAGTCGGCGCATTCGTCCTGAATGCGTTCGACGACCCGTTCGAGGGCCGGAACGGCCTCGATGGCCTCAGCGATGTCGTCGCGAGCCGCGTCGAGCGCGTCCTGTTCCTCGAGCGTGAACGCGCCGGTGCGTCCCTCCTGTTCGAGGGCATACAGGACGAGAAGGCGGCGATCGGGAAGACGCTCCTGAAGGCGATGTCGCAACTCAGTTCGCACATGTCGCCAGCGCGCCCACTCCTCGGCGAGCTCCGGATTCTCGTCAAGCCGCTCCCGCAGCGCCGCCCGTCGCTCAGGCGTAAGCTCGTCCTCAAAGAGAAGCAGATCGTATCTGTCGTCCATCGTCCTGTACGGGCGTGTCTGTCAGCACAAAGAACCAACCCCACAATCCGTCAAAGCTGCATCGGGATCTGGTCGGCCCTTGGATGAGAGTGCAGGGTTGAGCCGCTCTCTCTGCAAGGAAAGTAACAGTCGAGAAACTTCGCCTATAGCCCAAGAAACCAAACGAGAATCAGCAGGGCACTCAGCGTCTCTTTCATGGTTTCGAAGGCCCGCTTGACCTGCATCTTGACCGCCGCTTCGGTGGTATCGAGCATCTGGGCAATTTCGCGGTAGAGATACCCGTATTCGCGGAGCTCCATAATGCGCCGCGCCTTGGGGGTCAGGGCCTCAAGCGCTTTTTCCACGTCCACGTGAGCACTCCGGTCCTCCGGCTCCGTCGACCGTCCCAGGGGCAGATCAGGGTCGTGCAGGCTCTCTTTCATGTCGTAGCGCCCGCGGTAGTAATCCTGCAGCTCAAACAGTGCCGCCTTCATGGCGAACGACTTCAGGCTGCCCGGCTTTTCGAGGTCGTCAAGGCTCTTATGGATGCGCACGAGCGTGTTCTGCACCAGATCGTCTACATCGGTCTTGGCCCCGATGCGTTTAATAAAATAGCCCCGGAGGATGGGCTCCAGCCGACGAAGCAGGCTATTCCAGGCGTGCTCATCGCCGTCTTGGGCCTCACGAACGCGATCCGGATCGAACGCTGGCTCAGGCATAGACGAAGAACATACCGGCGAGGGTGCATGGACGACGAGCTGAGTGAACTCGTCTCTCCTTGACTGGAAACTCGTCCTCCCAACGGCGAACTGACGGAACTCCGCTCCGTACAAGGGTTGGTACTACCGATCTCACGGGAGTTCCTGCATCAGGCGGACGCTCTGAAGACCCCTGTATGCTCCGAGACCAACGGCTCCGGCATACGTCCGTCCGGTCTCCTCTTTGATCCGTTTCACTCCGCCCTGCAGGCGATTCAGGGGTAGGCTACGCGGCCGATCCTGAGCGTCTCGCATCGCAAACACTGTCCCACCTAATCTTCTGCACGACTATGAGTCTGTACGATCTGCACGACGCAACGCTTAACGACATGGAAGGAGAGGGGTTCGCCTACTCCGAAAAAACTGTGTACGGCAAGGCCTACAAGGGAGTGTTCTTTGGGGAAGACGAGAAGGAAATCGAGGGGCTTGTCGACGGAGAAGAGGACGCGACGTTTGAGGGCATTCTCTACGACCGGAGTCGCGAGCGCGAGAAAAGCTTCTCGGTGGAGGTGACGGACGTGGTAAGTACCCCATCGGGTGAGCGCGCCGATTTTGTGGCCACGGAGAAGCCGTAGGCGATGGTCCTGTCGGCGTAGACGCCGGTCTGGGGTCCGGTCCGAGATGGAAGGGGCTAGGCTCGTTCTTGGGGCCGGTCTCCCTTTCTTTTTCCAGCGACCAGCTACGCGGTCACCACCCCGGATCCGGGCGGGTCGGCTCCGAGGCTTCTGCCCGGGACGCCGTGCTCCCCTCCGGATACGAGACCACCTCCAGTCGTACCTCCACGACTCCTTCTCGAATCATCTCAATTCGCTGGGCAGCAGCCTTCGAGAGGTCGATGATGCGTCCACGCTTGAACGGGCCGCGGTCATTGATCCGCACGACTACGGCGGGCGTCTCCGCGTGGTCGACCCGCGTCACCCGAACTCGAGTTCCGAACGGAAGACTCGGATGCGCAGCCGTGAGGACCTTTGGATCATAGATTTCCCCATTGGCCGTGGTGCGTCCCACAAACTTTTGGGCGTAGTAGCTGGCCGTCCCTTCCGGCTCCGGAAGGCCCCGCTCCCCAGCGTGCTGCACGGAGGCACATCCCACCACCAGCAGGCCGAACAACAGAAGTTTCCGGCCGCGGCTCCGCGCTCCCCACGTTATAACCTTTCGAAACCACATGACGGGTGCGGATAGACAGGCAGGGGTGCAGGATGAACGGCATTCGCCAATCAGACAACGCCCCCAGACACGAGGTTCCAAAAAAGCGCTCTCGGGCCAAATTCAGAAGGAACCGCCCTCCGCCCCGTAATTTCAAGACAGTCCGCTGATGACCTCGGTTTTCCGGCAGACTTGCATGCTTGGTACACTCGGCGAACTTCTCCTCGTCATCGCGTTCGTGGCGTGTGGCCTCTCGGCCTTGGCCTTCTTCTGGGCCGCCCGTGCCGACGAAGATGCGAGCATGGCGGGTCTCTGGACGCGCACGGGCCGCCTCGCCTGGGGCGCGATGGGAGCGGCCGTTGGAGCTGCGTCCGGCGTGCTCTGGTACCTGATTCTCACCCACCAGTACCAGTACGCGTACGTCTACCAGCAGTCCTCCAACGACCTCCCGCTGCACTACCTCGTCTCCACGTTCTGGGCGGGACAGGAAGGCTCCTTTCTGTTCTGGGCGCTCATGATGTGCGTCGTGGGCGGCCTCCTCATCGCCTACGTCCAGCGGGAGTACGAGACGCCAGTGATGGCCGTCGTGGGGCTCTGCCAACTGTTTCTGCTGTCGATGATCGTGGGGCTGCAGTTTGGGCCGGTGGAGATCGGCTCTTCGCCCTTCATGACACTGCCGGAGAAGTTTACCGACGCGCCCATCTTTCAGCAAAATCCGGGCTTCGTGCCGGCCGACGGGCAGGGGCTCAACGACCTGCTTCAGAACCCCTGGATGACCATCCATCCGCCGGTGCTCTTCCTGGGCTTCTCGGCGATGGTGGTGCCCTTTGCGTTCGCGGTCGCGGCCCTCTGGAAGAAGCGCTACACGCAGTGGGTGCGGCCGGCCCTGCCGTGGACCCTGTTTGCCGTCCTGGCCCTGGGCGTGGCCATCGCGATGGGCGGCTACTGGGCGTACGTCACGCTCTCGTTCGGGGGCTACTGGGCTTGGGACCCCGTCGAAAACTCATCGCTCGTGCCCTGGCTACTGGGGATAGCGGCCTTCCACACGATGCTGGTGCAGAAGAAGAGCGGATCGAGTCAGAAGGCGTCTCTCCTCCTCTCCATCGCCGCGTACCTGTTCGTCATCTACTCCACGTTCCTTACCCGCAGCGGCATTCTGGGAGACGTGTCGGTTCACTCGTTCGTTAGCCTCGGGCTTTACAACCAGCTTCTCCTCTGGATCGCGGTCCTCGGCGGCCTGGGCATCGGCCTGTTTGTCGCCCGGTACGGCGAGCTTCCCATGCCCGACGAGGAGCCCCGCACCCTCTCGCGGGAGTTCATGATCCTCTGCGGGGCCCTCCTGCTGACCGCCACCGCCGCCGTCATCATCCTCGGCACGAGTGCGCCCATCTTTGGGCAGATCTTCCGCGACAACCCCTCGGCCGTTCCGCAGTCGTTTTACAACCGCTGGACGCTCCCGCTGGCCCTGGGCTTCGTCTTCCTGGCCGGCCTCGGCCAGCTCTTTTGGTGGAAGAAGATGGACGTGGCGACGGTGAACCGAGTCCTCCTCAAGCCCCTCGCTCTGGCCACCGCGAGCACCATTGCGATCCTGATCCTTACGCCGTTCGCAGAGCAGGCCCTCGTCATTCCGGCAGGCACCGGTGGCGCGACGCAGACGGCCTCGGCCAACCTGCTCGGCGGCCTTGCCGAGTTCTGGACTGCGTATGGGCAGGCCATTCAGATGCTCCTTCTGCTCTTCGTCGGCTTCTTCTCGCTGTTCGGCAACGGGATGGTGCTCTGGCGCATCCTCCGGGGCAATCCGCGCATGGCCGGCGGCGCCCTCTCGCACGTAGGCTTCGCCCTCATCATCCTGGGCATTATCGCCTCCAACGGCTTTGACCAGGCCCTGCCCCGCATCGGGACTCCCACCTCGGCCAACGAGGATCAGATGCCCCGGGAAAACTTCGTGGTGGCCAAGGGGCAGACGCGTATTGTGAACGGCTACCGGGTCACCTACGAGGGCAAGACGACCACCAACCGGGGCCGCGGGCAGTACCTCCTCAACATCCGCGATCCGAACGGGCGCACGCATACGTTCAAACCAGTGGCGTACCAGGGCAGCAACGACCAGTGGTTTAAGCACCCGGATGTCAAAGCGTTTTTGGAAAAAGACCTCTTCGTTTCCGTGACGCCGAAAGAGGCAACGGGCGTTGCCCAGGACGAGGGCCCGCCGGGCGGTGAGTTTCAGTTGGCCGAGGGCGACTCCACCCTTCTCGGGGGCCAGGAATACGCGGTTGCCTTCCGTGGCTTCGAAGTGTTGAAGGGACCGGGTGGTAGCGGTATGGAAGCCACAGCCACAGATGAGCGCGTGCCCGACGATGCGCAGATGGCGGTCGGGGCCCGCGTGCGCATCACGAATCTGGAGACCCAGGAGACCCGGTCGCTCATGCCCATCTACGTCGTGATGAACGACAATTCGCAGCAATACGTCGAGAACCGGGTCGCGGACTGGGACCTGCGCATGTCCTTCACGGAGATGGACGCCAACAGCGGCAAGGCAACGTTCGCGGTGAAGGGGGTGGACGTGATGCCCGACAACTGGGTGGTGGTGCAGGCCTACACGAAGCCGCTGATCAGCATTCTTTGGATCGGCGTTATCGTGCTTTCGTTGGGCTTCGTCGTCTCCATCGCCCGCCGCGTGCAGGACATTCGTTTTCGGCGATGACCTGCTTCTGTCCAAGAGCTGCAGGCATGACGCATCGAGGGAGGCAGCCTCCGTCGATCTCGTAGCATCGTTAGGTCACGAGTCGGGTTCAGGGGGCCACGAATCTGCCTCCGTCGTATCAGTGACAATCCCGACCCGTCCACCCTCATGACTCATCAACTCATGACTCATCAACTCATGACTCATCAACTCATGACTCGCAACTCATGACCC
>PXTN01000021.1 GCA_003022565.1 Bacteroidetes bacterium QS_3_64_15
TCACGCATCACAACCCCGAGGGTAGCCACCGGCAGCCCCCTTTTCAACCGGCATTTTCCTTCTCAACGCCTTTTCCTACGAGCCATGGAAATCTACTGCCCTGAATGCGAATGGGAGCCGCCGTCGAGCGCACGGTGGACCTGCGAGTGCGGCCACTCCTGGCACACGTTCGACACGCAGGGCCAGTGCCCGGAGTGCGGCAAGGTGTGGCAGGAGACGCAGTGCCATGAGTGTCACGCCTGGTCGCCCCACCACGACTGGTACCACGACCTGCCGCCCGTTGACGTCGACGAAATTACGGAGGGGCGAGAAGCCGAACCCGCCGAATGAGGACGCCGCAGCCGCCGTACGCTTCCCCTGTGTGAGTGGTCACGACTCTTGAAGCCCGCCCACCGTTTCTTCCGTCAGGGTCCGCAGAAACGCCCGGGCGTCGGCCCCGTGGCGCTCCGTCACCTCTGTGTCGAACAGGTCCGCGAAGTGCTCCGCGATCGGCCCACGCACGTCGTCCACTGCCACCGACGCGTCGGTCTCCTCCGCCAGCGACGTGACGCCGCGGTCGTCGATCCCGCAGGGCACGATGTGGTCGAAGTAGTCGAGGTTCGTAGTGACGTTGAGCGCGAAGCCGTGCATGGTCACCCAGCGGCTGCAGCGCACGCCCATCGCGCAGACCTTGCGCTCCGGTCCGCGATCGTCGGGCCCCACCCACACCCCGGTGCGCCCGTCGACCCGCGTGCCGGAGACGCCGTACGCGTCACAGGTGCGGATCACAACCTCCTCGAGCGTGCGCAGATAGCGGCCCAGGTCGGTAAAAAAGCGGTCGAGGTCGAACAAGGGATAGCCCACGAGCTGACCGGGGCCGTGGAAGGTGACGTCGCCCCCGCGTCCGATGCGGTGAAAGGTGGCGTCGAGGGCTTCCAGCTGCTCCTCGGGCACGAGCAGGTTCTCGGCGTCGCCGCTCTTACCGAGGGTGTAGAC
The DNA here is from genome assembly GCA_003022565.1 of Bacteroidetes bacterium QS_3_64_15. Lineage (GTDB taxonomy): Bacteria > Bacteroidota > Rhodothermia > Rhodothermales > Salinibacteraceae > Salinibacter. Next base: position 976 of record PXTN01000021.1, read on the forward strand.
GGGTGGATGCTCCAGCAGAAGCAGCACGTGGGGCAGGGGCTCCGGCGGCTCGGCCCGCTTGGCCGCGATGAGTTGCTCCTGCACTCGCTCCTGCATGGCTCGCGCCGGCTCGTATGCGACGCGACCGAGGTGACATACGACAATTTTGCTTGGAGAGGAGGGGGGCATCCCCAAAAGTGATCCGGTACGCAGGAAGTCACGTGGGCAGAGAACGCCTGTACCCACAGTCCCCGGTCTTAGTTTTGCGTAATGCTTACCCGGACGTTGAAACCGCCATTGACCTCGGTATAGGAGGGACGGCGATTGTCCCCATCGAACCGCTCGTACTTGAGCTGTAGATCTGCCGTTACGCGGTCACTGAGTCGGTAGGTGAATTCAGGTTGTATCGTAAGGCGCGTCGTCTGCTTCCGGACCGTGATGAAGTCGTTCGTCGGATCCGTCACTTGCGACGGATCGACGGCGTCGCCCGCCTCGACAGCCGCGAGGGATCCCCGAAGGTTGTAGCTTCGCTCATCGTTGACCGAGCGGGACAGCGTAAGCGAAAACCGAATCTGATTCTCGAGGCGGCCGAGTCCCAGCACGGGAATGCGGAGCCCTTGCTTCCGATACGAGACACTTCCGGACAACTGGTTGGTCTTCACCTTCTCCACTTTCAGGCCGGCCGTCCGCAGAAACGTGTTCACCTGCTGGTTCCATTCGATGCTCGTTTCCAGGTTTCCGGGCCAGGTAATACTGACCCCGAGGAGCGGCTGAAACCGCTTGCTGATGCGGGACGATCCAATTCTGAAGTCCGGATTTTGGAATGCGAAGGATCGACCTCCGAGCGACACCTGATCCTCATCTCCTCCCCCCCTCGTGTCGGACGAGTAGCTCGACTGGTAGTCTGCGTTGTAACTGTGCTTCAGCGAGGCGCTTTTCATAATTTGGCCAAGAAGAGGCCAGTCGGCCAGCCCCGAATAGCGGATGTTCCACCCCGGCAGCGGGAAGGGGGCAAAGCCGTGCGTCCCCACACTGCCTCCCCCCGTCAGAAAGGCCGATTTGAAGTCGCTTGCGACCGACGCATTGGTGAGCGGCACCTCGCCGGCGGGACGGGCCCCCGCCCCGTTCCTAGCGTCCTGCGGGATCCGATCCGCCTGTTTCTCCATCAGTGACACGATAGACCCGAAGGCCCACACCGAGGCCGAGTTGTCTCCGCTCTCGGTCGTAAACCGATCCTCCTCGTCGGGGAACGTCACGTTGGTCTGCCGGCTCCATTCCACGTTCCAGCTGAGGTCAATCTGGAGAGACGGGCTCGGGCTCAGGGCCGTGCGTCCCTCGAAGCGGTGGCTGTTGCTGAGCGCATCCGACACCTGAAATCCCTCGTCGAAGACGCGCTCCTGCGGGTCAATTGAGCGGCTGAGACCGAGGCGATAGCCAACGGACGGGCCGTCCCCCTGTAGGGCGTCGAACAGGCGATAGTTGGCCGTTACAGTCGTGTCTGCATTGTTGTTGGTGTCTGCATTGAGCGTGCCCACGTTGGAGGACCTCGTTTCCCAGTCGCCGCTGTAGTTGATGCTGAAGTCGTTGATGTCGAGGACCATGAGGGCAAGCCCCCGCAGCATGCCCATCGGATCGGGGAGGGGCACGTCGTCCCAACTCAGCCCGTCGTCCCCCGACGATTCGTCGTCGCTCTCCTCCTCATCCCCCTCGGAGGACCGACCGCCGCTCCCTCTGTCCTCCCCAGACTGGCGCTGGGCCTCTTTTAGCCGCTGGAAAAACCCGAACCGTTCCCAAACTTTGTTGGGGCGCAGGGTGGTCCCTGTGCGCAGGGTGACAGAATTGCTCACGTTGGCCCCCTGGAGGCTTCCCTTCGGCCCGTTCGACCAGTTGAACTGCGAGTCGTACGAGATGTCCTGCAGATCAATCCAGTTGAGCCACTGCCGGTCGGTCCACCCCATGCTCAGCGTGGCCGACAACCGCTGCCCGTACTCGTTCGTGCGCGGGCTGACTCGCCCCGCGAGCAGATCCCGGAAGACATCGAGTTCCGACCGACGCCGCTGCCGATCCTCCAGAAAGAGGGTGTTGTTGAGACTGTCGCGCGCCGCATAATTGTCCGGCAGGCCGTTGACAAAGTCCTGTGGGCTGGTGAGAAAAGACGACGTGTCCACGTCGGTCACGATGCGATTGCCCACCGTCGAGTTTTCCGCGAACACAACATTGGTCTGGGTGCGGGAAGAGATGTCGTCAAAGTTCTGGCGGGTGTTGGTGTTGACGCTCAGGCTCAGGAACTCGAACGGATCGTACTGGAGCCGGAAGTTGCGGCGGTGGGTGAACTGTTGTTGCTCACGGATCGGGACCTCGATTCGATAGGGCCTGCTCAGGTTGTCCAACTGGCTCGTGGGCCGCCGTCGGCTCGTCGAGGCATTTCGTTGGGCGCTGGCCGAAAATTCAAGGGAGCGGGGGACGTAGTTGAACGAGAGGCCGGACAGTGCGCCGAGCACCGGAACGTCGGGCAGGAACCACAGCGGCTGCACGGTCCGGGCCCGGCCGAAGTTGAGTTGATACGTGAAGTCCCCCGACCAATTCCACTCGTCACTGATCTGGCGCTGTGGACTGCGCCTCGACTGATCGAGATACGAGAAGTTTAGGGAGATCCCGTCGATGGTCTTCTGTAGCCACCACGAGTCGGAGTCCTGCTTCGACACGTTGGTCGTCACGGTGCGGCGCAGACGGCGCGTCTCGGCCGCCGTACGCACACTGTCTTTTAGCCGACTGCGGATTTCGCTGCCGGATAGGTCTTCTCTGTACTGGTCATCGTACCGGGTCTCCAGAGTCTCGGCGGGCACGGCGTCGAACTGCCTCGCCACGCTGCTCACTTCTACGTCCCCGCGGTTGGGATCGAAGCGCGGCGAGGTGCGGCTCGACTGCATCTGCAGGGTCACGGGAATGCGCCATCCCTGGTCCGGGGGCAGGAGCGCGCCGAGGCTGAGCTCGGTGCGGACATTCCAGCTCATGCTGTTGGACTGCCGTCGCTCGCTCAGGGTGCTGGAGAGGGACCCGAATCCATCCGTTCGGCGCTGAAAGCTTCCCTTTACCGAGGCAAAGTCGGCCAGGTCGATGGTGGCATTGGCATTGGCCGCCCATCCCTTCTCTTCGTCGAAGCCGCTCACCCGAAGCTCGTTCGTCCACACCTCAAAGTTTCGGAGCTTCACGTCAGTCTCGCCTGCGTGCCGCACGCCGATGACGATGGTATTCACGCTTTTCAGAGAGGGCGTCCCTCGCACCTTGAGTACCGTCTCTGGGGGAGCGAAGTCGTCGAGATTGAGATCCACGCCCTCCCGATTGCTTGCGAATATGGTGTCGGCCCGTACGGCGCTCTGGTCGCGGAGGAGTTTTAGACGGTTGAGGCGTTCGAGCACCAGGTTCATTTCAAACTCTTGGGGCCAGAGGTCCTGCGACCCATCGGCCATCGGCACATCCCCCGGCTTGAGCTTCTGCTCGTACTCGTAGTAATCATTCGTCTCGCTAGCCCCCAGCCGCACGAACAGCCGAAGGTTTTCGTCGAGCTTCTCTTTCACCGTGGACGTACTTGCCGACCCGTGCAGATGGGTGTACATGCGCAGGTTCGAGTACTTGAGCAGATCAAGCCCCTGCCCAAACGTCTTGAAGACGCCCCGCTGCTGGCCCGGCTCAAGCTCGTCCACGTTCAGCAGAAGCGACTGCTCGCGGCTTCGCTGCTGAACGCCACGAGACGTACGATTCTGGCTCACCACAGCCCCGGCGGGCGACTCGTAGCTCAGGTCCTCCTCGTTGTTGATGCTTGCGACCCGGAGCTCGCCCTCCCCTCGATTCAGCATAGGATCCTCCTCGGCGGGCTGTGTCGCCACCGGTTCCGACTTCCGCCACTGACTGCCCACCAGCTCCAGGGACGCAAATCGCATCGTCACAGGATTTTCGTGACCGGTCGTCCACAGCCGGATGGACTTGATGTCATCGAAGTTTTCGATGTTGCCGACCTGGCGCGTAAATTCCCGCACGGGAATGCGCACCTTGTACCAGTCTTTTTCCTGACCTACCTTGCTCACGACGTAGTCGGTCGGGCCCTGATCCGTCTCGGCGCGCTCGCTCAGCCGGTCGAGAGGAACGGCGTACTGGAAGTAATTATTGTCGATGTTAATTTGGCTGCCGGTCCCGTCAAGTTTCTCCCGATCAGGGGAGCGGGACACGCCTCGTTTGACGCTCGCGTCCTCGGCCAGCTCGTTTTGCGACTCAAAGCCGTTGAGCTCCTGGCCCGCCTGGTATCGACTCAGGCGCTGCTGAATCGAGGCGCCGTCCGGAAAAAACTCCGTCGTGTTGAAGTACCGGTCGTTCTCGTAGAAGTGGTAGTCGTCGGCCGAGGGATCTTCCATGGTGCGCGCGATCTCGGCCCGCAGGCGCTGCTGCTGCGCCGAGGTGAGGCCGAGCTGGTCAACGGCTCCGCGGAGGCTGTCCGCACGGTCGACGAAGCCCTTGTAGAAGTTCTGCTCAAGCAGCCGCTCGTCGTACGTGCCGTCGGTGTAGGAGACGAGCCCGTCGAGCCCCAGGTCCTGCGTTCTTCCATTTCGCAGGTCAATTCCCCCTCCTTGCTCGGCATTGGGGATGCGGCTGAGCGTGCCCAGATCGCCCTCACTGAAGTTGAGGGAGAGGCCGTCCTCCATGTCGATGCGCTGGTTGGGCACCACGTCCTCGGAGATCGTGCCGAGGTCTACGAACAGACGGGCCCCGTCGGTCACCTGCCCGTCCTGGGGATACACCTTGACGATGAACTCAACGAACTCGACGTTCTGCACCGAAAAGTCCGTGTAGCCCTCCGGCAGGGACCGGGTGATGCCGCCCCATACCTTCGCCGGCTCGCGGAAGAAGTCGTCCAGATTCTTCATGTAGTTGTAGGGGCCCCGCTCCCAGGGATTGAAGTAGAGGTCGAGGGTGCGGAGGGGGGGGTTGGCCTCGCCCCGCGTGTCCCGCCCCACGAAGACTTCCTGGGTGTTGATGAGCTCTGTTGCCTCTCCTCCGCCTCCGGAGTCGAGATTCTGCAGAACGTTCTCGTTGAGCCGGTACCACCCGAGGCGTCCGCGCCAGTTCGTCCGCTTCCGGTTGTCCTCGTAGCTCCCGAGCACCTCCTCGTCGAGGCCCGGGGCGTCGGCCGTCGAGTCGGGCGCTGCGCTGATTTGCCAGGCCCCCGGCTGCTCGCGGAGGGGGAACGTGTTCTCGAAGCCCTCGAAGTCGTCGATGTACGAGACCCCGTTGCGCTCGTCCGACGCGTAGCGGTCGATCTCGCTGTCCTCAACCCGATCTACAGTCTTCTGGAACGCATCGGTGGTGGTGTGCCCGGGCCGGAGCTGGGCAAACTCGCCGGACACCGACAGCCGGCTGTCCGCCCGCGTCTGTACAAGCGGAAGGGCGTCGACCGCCTCCGTGAGCCACTGCGGCTGCAGATCCATTGAGCCATTGAGGCCCCAGATGGTGTTCTTGATCGGCTCCTGGCCGATGCGAAACTTGTCGACGGGCGACCTTTGGCTGAGCCGCATGACGGTGGCGCCGAGCGAAAACCGATCCTGAAGCGACCAGTCGGCGCGCGCCCCGAGCAGGGTCTTCTTCTGTAGATTCGTGAGGCTATTCTGCTCGTAGTCGATCTGGATGTCGCGCCCCGCTGCGAGGTAGGATTCGTTGGTGATGTTTACCGTCCCGCCCTGATAATCGACGCGGTAGTCGACCCCCTCCTGCAGGGTCTGCCCCCCCGAGGTCACCTCCACCGATCCCTCCACCAATCCGGTAAAGGCCTTCAGGTCATAAAACTGCTGGGTCCCACCGGTGTACGAGCCCCGAAGATGATAGACGTTTTTCTGCGTGTCTTCCTTCTTGACGTTCGCCTTCTTCTTGGTGTAGAGGTTTTTGAACGCAAAGGGCGTCCCCGCGTCCCGATTTCCGTTCTCCTCGGCAGCATTCAGAATGCGCTCCCCGAACGGCTGAAGATAGGGAAAGTAGATCAGCCCCTCGTCCGAATTGATGATCTGTCGGACAAAATCGAACTGGTCATCCGGATTCTGGGCGCCATTCTGATCAACACGGTCCAGCCCGAGGATCTCAAGAAGCCTTTTTTGCCCACCCACGTCCGACAGCGTCGTACGCGCCCCTTGCCCCGACGCCTGATATTCGACATCGAGCTCAAAATTCTCCGGCTCAAGGTCCCGCCCCGAGAGGTCGTACACGTTCCGGAGCTGCAAAAACCACGCGGCCGGGTTGACGCCGCCGTCCTGGCTGGGAGCGACCGGATTGGTGGGCCGCAGCAGCTTGAGCACGAGGCGATCGGCGTTGATGGCTCCCGTCGTCCCCCCCTGCGAAAAGTCGCCAATCGTGCGCACCGTCCCATCGTTTGTCCGGTATCGAAATGCGACCGCCAGGGCCTCGTCGGAGCGAAGTCGCTGCTGAAGGGATAAGAAGCCCAGCCGGCGGTCGACCTGGTAGTCTTGCCCCCGCGTGAGCCGCTTAAATTCACCGGCGTGAAGGTCCTGCTGCGTGTCCAGGGTTGTTTCTACGTTGTCGGGGTCGCTCAGGTAGGTGGAGGCTCGCTGGTCGCCGTCGCGGAGATTCTCCAGATCGCTGTCGTCGTACTGATCTCTCTGATCGGTACGGGGGAGCAGGGCCGAGTCGTACGCATTCGCCTGGTCGAGCAGCGTCGCCTCTTCCCCGAGGTCGACGACCGCCACGGCCTGCCGGGTGTCCGTCTGATCATTGATTTGGTCGGTCACCTTCCAGACCTCAATCTCGGTGATCTCGTCGAACCCGTCGAAGGTTCGGATTGTCGTCGGGTCTTCGTGGGCCCGGTTCCAGTTGTTGCGGAAGTAGTATCCGAGGAAGTAGTGCCGGTTCGCGTCGTAGTCCGTAGGCTTCAGGTCAAACTCCGTCTTTTGGGACCCGCCCTCAATGCTGAGTGTGTTGGACTGCCCCTCCTGCTGGCTCGCAATCGTGGTGAGATTCAGGTTCCCGATCTGAAACTCGCTCTTGATGCCGAAGAGGCTCTGCCCGCCACTGATGAGCTGAGACGGGGTTTGCATCGAGACGTTGCCGGCCTCGACGCTCTGCAGGATTTCGTCCTCGTAGCCGCTGTAGTTGAGCTTGACCTGATTCTGGTAATCGAACTGGCTTTTCGTGTCCCAGTCGACGTTGATCTTCAGCTTGTCGCCGATCGTGCCGGTGATCCCGAGCCGCAGGTCCTGCTTAAAGTTGGGGTTGAGTTGGCTGGCATCCCCCGTGACGCTGACTTGCTGGTCGCTCTTTCGATACTTAAAGCCGGCGTTGATGTCCGCCTGGCCGTTGAGCCGAAGGTCGACCTGCGGCTTGCCGAAGACGGTGGAGAAGGTGCTCGACCGTCCCCCTGGCACCATCATGTTGACCCCGAGCCCGCCGCGGTTACTCTGCTGCTGTCGGCGCTGCTCGGTGAGGGTGCGCCAGTTGTCCCGGAGATTGGCACGGTAGCGTTCGCGCCGGTAGGTGTCTGCCGCCACGCGCATGCGACCATTTAGGCCCACCTCTCTATCGAGCGCCTCTCTATCGAGAACGTAATCGTACTGCGTCGAGTCGAGCGTGATGGACGGGTTTTCCGACGCGGCCGTTCGGGGACCCCGGAATGGAGACGACTGGGCGAACAGGCCCGGCAACCGCTCGCGGCGGCTCGGCAGGTACCGCCGGACGAGGGCGGTGTCACCCACCGGGGCCACGCTGTCGACGGAAGGGCCTTGGCCCGTCTCGAGCTGCTCGACTCGCCGGGTCCGCCGGTCCGTATCTGCGGTGTCGAGGGCCGTCGTATCGGCGGCCACCGTGCTCGCCCTCATTGTGTCCGCGGCGGTGCTGTCGGGCGAGGGCGCGTCCTGAGCGTGGGCCGGCAGGGCACCCAGGCCCTGGAGCACCCCGGCCAGAAGGAGAATCGTCGTCGACGCGAGCGCGCAATCCGTTCTCGTCCCGTCCACGCGGGGGGGGCGAAAGAAATGAAGGAGAGCGATCAACGGCACGGATTCCGGAAGATCTCCGAAGTGCTACGGCATGCGCTGAGGCTTGACCCGGGTGCAACGGGCAGCTCCACTGGCAATTTGGGAACACCTGTAGCGATTCGTGCCGATGTGCGACAGTGCGTCTGTAGACGAGGGTCGCGAGACGAGACCGACCGCAAATTGGCCTCTCGGACGAAGGATAAGCAGTGCGCACAACCGTAGCCTTCAAACACGGCGGGCGCGCCATTCGGTTCCCCACGAAGAGCGTGTCCCCAATAGGACCGCCTCGCTGGACGGGACCAGACCCGCGGATCGATCCCCGGCGGAGCGAGACCCAGCCCGGCGACGGGGGCCGTGCGTCATTCGGGCCCCCTTTCCACCATCTATCAGGCCGGCTGGCCGTCGAGGGGTTGTTTGGCAGTCACGTCCCGAAACCCCTCGTGTCGCTCTCTCTGAATGCTGAGCCCCCGATCGGCCACCGCGTCGAGAAACGCGTCGCGCGGGATTACATTCTCCGGCACGCCGGCTCCTCCCCCTCCGACTGTCTCCTCGCGGGCAAGAAAGAGTGCCGCGACGACCGTCGGGATGGCCGTACAGCGCATCATCGCCGTCTGCTGGGTGGTTGCGTCGTACCGCTCCACCATCTCGTAGACGAGCGTGGTCGGGCGCCCCTCCTGCTCGCCCCGAAGCAACACGCGCAGGAGCACGGCGTCCTCGTAGTCGCCCCCAAGGCACTTGCGCATCCGGCGCACGAGAAGATCGCGGTACGTCAGGTGCGTCTGTACCCCAATCTTCCGGTCTTCCGCGAGGCCGAGACCGATGACGAAGCGCATCTGATGGGCGTGGCCCGGCCACCGGATGGTCTTGTGGTCGAGCGCCTCCACGTGCCCGGCCAGCGTGTCCGTCAGGGTCGAGAGTCCGCCCTGCGTGCAGAAGGCCTCCATGGTGCCGAAGGGATCCTCGAACTGGATTTCCTCCTCCCGAGAGAGGGCGTCGGCCTCGGCGACCTGCCCGTCCTCGATCAACTGGGCGGGATTCGTGTAGTCGGCAAGAATGCGCTCAGCCGACCATGAGACGCGGAAATTAAAGGGCGGGTCCCGGTGCAGCGGCACGTCGCCGACCCGGAGGTGGGCCGCCTCGGCCCGATCGAGCCGATTGATGCCGTGCAGGCACAAGACGTTCACGAGGCCGGGCGCGAGTCCGCAGTTGGGGACAATCCAGACGGACTTCTCGCGGGCCTGCTCGTCGAGAGCCAACTCGTTCTGCACGAGGGCGTCGTTCCCTCCGAGATCGCAGTAGTGAACCCCGACGTTAAGGCAAAGCTCCGCCAGTTCAAGGTTGAAGTCCCACGGGACGCAGCTGATGACACAATCGCTGCCCTGTACGATCTGGGATAGCACGCTCGTGTCGCGCACGTCAACCTGGAAGGAGCGGAGGGATTGGTCGTCCCCCTCCACCTGGTCGTGCAGCCGCTGTAACGCCTGTGAACGGGTGTCGCACACCTGCACCTGCGTCACGTCCCCGCTCCGCATGCAGAGCTCACGGACGACGGGGGCTCCGATTGATCCAGCACCAAGAACCGTAATCGTCATGTGCAGAGAAGTCGTCAGAGAGCAGGTGCGGACGAGAAAGGGGGCCGGGCCTCCGGAACGCGGAGACTACTCTACGTCGGATTTCCGGGATGGGTTTTGAGTTGGGAGTGTCCAGGAGCCAAGGCCTACGCACCTCCATCGCCCGAGGAAGGCAGTGTGTTCTGAAGGGGTCTCCTCGCGATCGTCTCTCCTGCAACGCTCAACCTGTACCCCAACAAACACTTGCATCACTCCCACTTGCATCACTCCACATGCCCACGGCCCTCAAGGGCGCGCGACAGGGTCGCTTCGTCGGCGTATTCGAGGTCACCGCCGATGGGGAGCCCCCGTGCGATGCGCGTAACGCGGACGTCGAACGGCTCGAGGAGCTGGGAGACGTAGTACGCCGTCGTATCGCCCTCGACGTTGGGATTCACGGCGAGGATGACCTCATCGACTTGCGTCTCGGACGCGTCCTCACCGTCCATTCGCCCATTCGTGGACGGTTCGTCCTCGTCGCCGACAGCTCCGCCGTCGGAGGAGGCCGCACGGTCCGGCGAGGCCCCGGCCGCCGCATCCTCGAACGTCGGATCGATCCGCGTCGCCAGTTCGTGCACCCGGAGATCGTCGGGCCCCACGCCGTCGAGCGGCGAGATGACGCCGCCGAGCACGTGGTATACGCCCCGGTACTCGTTCGTCTGCTCGATGGCCGTCAGGTCGCTCGACTCCTCGACGACGCAAACGGTGGACGCGTCGCGCTTCTCCGAGCTACAGATGGGACATGGATCCCGGTCGGCCACCACGTAGCAGGTCGAGCAGCGCTGCACGTCCTCCTTCACGGCCGTCAGCGCGCTTGCAATGGTCTCGACCTCCTCCCGGGGCATCTTCAAGACGTAGTTGGCCAGCCGCCGCGCCGTCTTTTTCCCAATCGTGGGCAGCTTCGTAAATTGCTCCACGAGGGTTTCGACGGACTCCGAGGTAAACTGCATCGTCGGACTGCAGAATTTGGACTGTGGAGTTCAGAGTGCGGAGCTCGGAATGCTGAGATCGGCGAGCGGAGGGAGGCACAGCACGTTCTGCCCGTCCCTCTGCACTCGACTCTTCCCATTCCACGCTCCACATTCCCCACTCCCAGCTCATCAAAGCCCGAGCTGGCTGAGGTCCATGCCCTGTGGGAGCATGCCGCCCATGGACTTCTGCATCTCCTCCTGGGCCATTTCGGAGGCGTCCTCGAGGGCCTTGTTGACGCCCGCAATGACCAGGTCTTCGAGCAGCTCCAGGTCGTCCGGGTCGACGGCCTCCCGATCAATCTCGATGCTCGTAATCTTTTGGGCCCCGTTGGCGGTCACTCTGACCATGCCGCCGCCGGCCTCGGCCGTCACGGTCTTGTCTTCGAGCTCGTCCTGGGCGGCGTTCATCTTTTCCTGCATCTCCATCATCTTGCCGAACATGTCCTGCATGTTCATTCCTCCTCCTGGGTTGGCCATAGCAAAGGGGTGTATCTAAATTCAAAGACTCGCGGTAGTACGAAAAACCTGCATGGGGCCTCGATCGCCAAAGCGGCGGCGGTCCCGTGCGTCATTCACGAGGAGACCCAACGGACGAAAATCGGAACCGATCCCTCTGCGGAAGACTGGGTAGATGGATGGACGTTACCAGAATTCAAGGATCTTAGTCGCATCGTCGCCTGGACCGACGCTACGAACTCGGCGAGCAGATCTGGAACCGGGGACCCGGACCGGCACGATCGAGGGTCAGAGGTTATCGCGCTTCATTTCCTCCACGGCGTAATCGACGGCCCGGGCCGTGAGGGCCATGTAGGTGATAGAGGGATTCTGGCAGGCCGACGACGTCATGCAGGCCCCGTCGGTCACGAACAGATTCGGCACGTCGTGGGCCTGGTTGTGGCCGTTCAGCACGGAGGTCTCCGGGTCCCGGCCCATTCGGGCCCCACCCATCTCGTGAATCCCCTCGCCCGGCCAGTAGCGCTGCTCGTAGGGCTCCACCTCCGTGGCGCCGGCCGCCTCCAGCATCTCGGCGGCCTGCTGCTTCATGTCCTCGCGCATCGCCTCTTCATTGTTGCCCAGCGACACGTGCGTGCGGAGAAGAGGAATGCCCCACTCGTCGGTCTCGTCGTCGAGCTCGACGTAGTTGTCCTCGTCGGGAAGCGTCTCGCCGAACCCGTAGAGGTTCATGCGCCACTGCCCGGGGTCGCGCAGGGCGTTCTTCAGGTCCGTTCCGAATCCGTCTTCGCTGAGCGCCCGTGTCCAGCCCTCGCGGTACGCTCCGCCCTGGTAGCCGTACCCGCGGAGGAAGTCGACGTCGGGATCTTGACCGTTCAGGTTTCGGAAGCGCGGGATGTAGACGCCGTTCGGGCGATTCCCGTGGTAGTACCGGTCCTCCAGCCCCGGAATAATGCCCGACGCGCCCACCTTGAAGTGGTGGTCCATGATGCCCCGGCCGAGCGTGCCGCTGGAATTGGCCAGGCCGTTCGGGAAGCGGGAGGAGGTGGAATTCAGAAGAATCTTGGTGGACCCGAGCGCGGAGGCACAGAGGAAAACGATGCGGCCCTCATACTCGCGCGTGTCCTGGGTCGTCCGGTCCACAACGCGGACCCCGGAGGCGCGGCCGGTCTCTGCATCGTACTTCACGCTGTGGACGATGCTGTCGCATTTGAGCGTCATGTTGCCCGTGTCGCGGGCGGCGGGAAGGGTGGAACTCAGGCTGGAAAAGTACGCGCCGGCCGTGCAGCCGCGTGAGCAGGGGCCGCAATAGTGACAGGCCTGCCGGTTTTGGTCCGGCAGACTTTCGGTGAGGACGGCGGCCCGGCCGATCGTCATCATGCGGTCGTCATACGCACGTTCGAGGCTTGCTTTGATCTCCTTCTCGCCCGCATTCATCTCCATCGGCGGAAGGAACTGGCCGTCCGGCAGGTGCGGCAGACCCTCCTCGCGCCCGCTGATGCCGGCAAATTTCTCCACGTAGTCGTACCAGGGGGCAATGTCGTCGTACCGAATGGGCCAGTCCACAGCGATGCCCTCCCGGGCGTTGGCCGTAAAGTCCAGGTCGCTCCACCGGTAGCACTGGCGGCCCCATGTGATTGATCGCCCGCCCAAATGGTAGCCTCGCACCCACAAGAACGGCTCCTCCTCGTCGAAGGCGTAGGGGTACTTGCTGTCTTTGACGAAAAAGTGCTTATTGTAAGCGTTAAATGGGCCCGCCATGGATTGACGGGAGTAGTGCTCGTCGAATTCCTGGTGATTGCCCTGCCCCTGGTAGTCCATCTCCCACGAGGGCTTGTGCTCCGTCACGTAGTCCTCCCCGTGCGTGACGTTGCGGCCGCGTTCCAGGACGAGGGTATCGAGACCCTTTTCGGTGAACTCCTTGGCGGCCCATCCGCCCGTGATGCCGGACCCCACGACAATCGCGTCGTACTTCTTGCGCTGGGGGGCAATGTTGGGGGCGTCCATGTTGCGAAAAGATTGGTGAGGAAAATGGAAGAGGAGAGTCGAAGCCAGGGACGCCTGCTTCGGGCCCAGGCGCGCCCAACATCGTCGTACGGAACGTTTCCGTCGTAGCGATCGGGGGCGGAGTTGATCGCCAGTTCTTACGTCTTGCCAATTTCTGAGGTGGGGGGCCTGGTCACCAGCTCCTTTGCCGTGTGAAAAAGGTGCGGGCTCCCGGTCGGGCCCGGACGCGCCCGAGCCAAACGTTTGTGCGTCAAGGGGTTCGGGGAGGGCCCGCTACTATTCAGGTGAGCGCGCCGCGAACTGGTTTCCGTACTCGTTTCGGCAACGGGCACTGGTGCCCTTGATGAGGCGTGTACGGAAGCGGTTCCGATCCTCAGCCGGATGGCTTTCGGTAAGCATGGCGTCGATGAAGCGGGTCACGTTTGCGGTGCTGGCGTCCGAAGCGGGAATAGTGATCTCGGCGGTGGTGGCACCGGTCCCCTATCTTGCACAAAAGAGGGGGCGCTCGGCACTCTCAATGTGGCCCAAGCAAACATCCCGGGTAATGCCACCAATCTCAACCTCCGAAGGTTTCGTTTCGTCCAGCCGATACCCGAAGGCACGTCCTGAGTGACGCACCGTGAGCCTGGCCGGATCATCGTCAACGCTCCTGCCCTACAATTTTTCTCCGGCCTTCCCCGTAAATGACATCTTTTTCCAAATGGACGCCCCTCCTTATCTGCTCGTCAAGACCAACTGGCAAACCCTCCGGGACACCGACCATGAGGTGGCCGTCCTGCCCTGGGGCTCCACGGAGGCCCACAACTACCACCTCCCGTATGCCACCGACACGATCCAGTGCGATTATATTGCGGGGGAAGCGGCGCGCCAAGCCTGGGACGACGGCGCTCGCGTCCTTGTGCTTCCCACCGTTCCCTTCGGTGTGAACACAGGCCATCTAGAGATTCCGGGCGTCGTAAACATGCGACCCAGTACGCAGCGAGCCGTGCTTGCAGACGTGGTCGAGTCGCTCGCCACACAGGGGATTTTCAAGCTCCTCGTTCTGAACGGCCACGGGGGCAATGCCCTTAAGCCCTCGATCCGGGAGGTGAATGTGGACTACGACGAGCTTTTTGTCTCCCTGGCCAACTGGTACGAGATTGGAGACCAGGAGGCCTACTTTGAGGCGCCGGGCGACCATGCGGGCGAGATGGAGACGAGCGCGATGCTCCACATTGCTCCGGAGCTGGTACGGCCCCTCGACGAAGCCGGACCGGGGACCGCCCGGGTCTTCTCGATCGATGCCCTGCGCTCAGACTGGGCATGGGCCGAGCGTGAGTGGACCCAAGTGACCGACGATACTGGGGTGGGGGACCCGCAGGCCGCCAGCGCCGAAAAGGGGGCGGCGTACCTGGGCGAGGTGACGGCCCGGCTCGCTGAACTGCTCGTGGACCTTGCCGCCGCCGACCTGGACGCCTTGTACCAGACGTCACCGGAGGACTAGCCGAGGACCGGAGACGGGGTCTCCGGTCGATGGGGAACGAGGAGCATTGCCCCGGGAAGAAATGGGACCCATCAGTCGTTGGACGTTTCCGTAGCAATCGCGCTTTCAGTCCGTGCCGCATCCATGATTATCGTTCTGATGGGCGTTTCCGGGGCCGGAAAGACGACGATCGGCACGCAGCTGGCCAAGGCCCTTGGCTGGGACTTTGCGGACGCCGACGATTTTCATCCGGAGGCCAACGTGGAGAAGATGGAGCGGGGGGAGCCGCTCTCGGATGCAGACCGGTGGCCCTGGCTGCGCGCGATTCGTGCGTTCATACAGGAGCGCCTGGCCAACGGCGATCCGGCCGTGGTTACGTGTTCGGCCCTCAAGGCCGCCTACCGCGATGTCATGCTTCCGGCGAGCGACGACGCGCGGCTCGTGTATCTCCGGGGCTCATACGAGCTGATTCGCCGGCGCCTGGAGCGCCGCACCGACCACTTCTTCGAGGCCGAGCTTCTTGAGAGCCAGTTCGAGGCGCTCGAAGAACCGAGCGGCGACGAGGGGCTCATCGTCGACGTCGACGCCTCCCCTGAGGCCATCGTCCGGACGATCTGCTGGGAGCTCCCAGGCATCGCCGCATCCTCAGAGTAGAGCGCTAATGCCCAGGGCGACCAGGAAGCCCACCGTGCCCACGATTGTCTCCATCACCGTCCACGATCGGAGCGTTTGCTGCTCGTCCATGCCGAGGAAGCGGCCGACGAGCCAGAATCCCGAGTCGTTGACGTGCGAGAGCACGGTGGCCCCCGCGGCGATCGAAATGGTAACGAGCCCGGTCATGGGCTCCGAGTAGTCCCCGGCCTCGATCACCGGCGCCACGAGGCCGGCTGCCGTCACCATCGAGACTGTCGCCGAGCCCTGGGACACGCGCACGACGACGGCAATCAGAAAGGCCAGGAGCACGACCGGCAGATTGGACGCCGCCATCGCCTCGGCCAGCGCATCGCCCACGCCGGTCTCGACGAGCACGTTGCCGAGCACGCCTCCCGCGCCCGTCACCAGAATGATGAGTCCCACCGGCTCCAGAGCTTTCGTCGCCACCGTCTGCACTTTTTCCATCGGCATCCCCCCGCGCACGCCGAGGACGTAGAAGGCGAGCACGGCAGCCCCCATGAGGGCCGTAAATGGGTGCCCGACGAGCTCGAGCACCTGGCGGCTCGTAGTGCCTTCGGCCAGCACGACCTCGGACAGCGTGCCGAGGAGAATGAGCCCGAGCGGAAGGCCGATCACCGCAAGGGCCTGACCGAACGAGGGCGGAATCACGTCTACGTCGATCTCATCCTCCTCCTCGCGCATCACGTCCGGCACGTCGAGGTGAATCTGCCCGGCAATGTAGTGCCCAAAGAAGACGCCTCCGATGAGGATGGAGGGGATTCCCGCGAGGATCCCGAAGAAGATTACCCAGCCAAGGTCAGCGTCTAGGAGACCCGCCACGGCAACGGGCCCCGGCGTCGGGGGAATAAAGCTGTGGGCCACTGCGATCCCGGCCAGGAGGGGAATGGCGTAGTAGAGCAGGGACTTTCCGGTGCGCTCGGTGAGGGTGTAGACGAGCGGGATGAAGAGGATGAGGGCGACATCAAAAAAGACGGGGATCGCCACGAGGAGGCCTGTGAGGCTGAGAGCCCACGGTGTGCGGTCGTCTCCGAAGGAGCGCAGGAGCGTGGCGGCAATCTCCTCGGCCCCGCCGGATTGTCGAAGCATTTCCCCTACCATGGCGCCCAATCCAATGACGGTCGCGATATAGCCGAGCGTGCTCCCCATTCCGTCCTCGATCACCTCGACAATGTCGGCGAGGGGGATGCCCCCGAGCAGCGCGACAAGAAGGCTCGTGAGGAGCAGCGCGACGAACGCGTGCAGTCGTACGTACAGCACCAGCACCAGGAGAAGAGCGACGGCGCACAGGACGAGGCCCGCGAGGGCAAGCGGAGACATGAGGGGGCCTGGTTCAGGGAGGCGCTTGCGGGGTCCGTCGCACTCGGTCCGAAGAGACGGGCTAACCGAGCAGGAAAGCGACTGCCGCTGCCCGCGGGTCGGGATTTAGGTGTACTCGCTCTTGAGCTGGGTGCGGACGTCAACGAGAAGCTGCTTCGTCGCCCGGATGCCTTCACGCTCACTAAGCTCGTCGCCCTCGTATTCGATCCCGACGTGTCCGCGGTACCCGGCGTCGAGCACGATCCGCATCAACTTTGTGTAATCGAGTTCCGCCTCCCGCCCCTGCTCGTCGAAGACGTGAGATTTTGCGCTCACGGCCTTTGCGTAGGGCATAAGTTCGCGCACGCCGTCGTACGGATCGTAGGACTCGCCCTCGCGAATCTGCCAGTTTCCGAAGTCGGGAAGGGTCCCGCAGCGCTCGTGGTCGACCTCGTCCATCACCCCGGCGAGCCACTGTCCGTGGGAGGAAAGGCCGCCGTGGTTCTCGACGAGCACGTTGATGTCGCGCTCAGCAGCAAACTCAGTAAGGCGACGGAGCCCGTCCGCAGCTCGACGTTGCTGCTCGGCGTTGGTGCCTTCCCCCTCCGTCTCGGCGTTCACGCGGATAGAGTGGCACCCGAGAACCGCGGCCGCTTCGACCCACTTGTGATGATTCTCAACGGCTTGTGTCCGCTCGTCCGAATTCGGGTGCCCCAGGGCCCCTTCGCCGTCACACATAATGACGAGGCTCTGGACCCCGGCGTCCTCGGCGCGCTGCTTCATCTTCTGCAGGTACTGCTGGTCCGTCGCCCGGTCCATGAAGAACTGGTTGACGTACTCGACGGCTCCGATGTCGAACTCCTCGCGGGCCGTGCGGGCAAAGTCAAGATTGTCGAGGTCGCCGTCGAACAGGGTCCGGTGCAACGACCACTGCGCCAGCGAGAGTTTGTAAAGCGGGGCGGCCGAGGCCTCAGCCTCGGCGGAGCCGGGCTCGTCGTCGGACGAGGAGCAGCCCCACAGAGGAAGGGCAGTTCCAACTGCGAGAGCGGCGGAGGTCTTCAGAAACGTGCGCCGATTTGAGGTTGACATGTCAATTCTTAGGGGGTTGTGAGCAAACGACGAACACACCGAAGTCCACCCTGCACCGCCGAGGGCCGAGTGTGCCGATCAGTACGTGCAATTCCACAGGCGGTGCCGCTATGAAGCGATTTCTTTTTCCTCGTCTGTCTCCGCGCCCATCACCGAAGCGAGCGACTCGTCGGTCACCTCCACCTCATCGTCAAAGAAGAGCACAAAGAAGGCGAGCACGACCCCGGCAAAAATGGCTGGGACCCACCAGAAGGACACCCACTGATCCAGGCTCAACTGGTCTCCCGTCCGGATGAAATTGAAGAGCCAGCCCGCCGACTGAGCGCCAATCAACATGCCCGCCCCGTAGGTGATCAGCACGATCAGCCCCTGGGCCTGCCCCCGAATCTCGTCGCTGGCCTTCTTGTCAACGTAAATCTGGCCGGTTACGAAGAAGAAGTCGTAGCAGATGCCATGCAGGGCAATCCCGGAAATAATCATCCACGTCACCACGTCCGGCGCGCCCAGGGCAAAGAGGGCGTACCGCAGTACCCAGGCAAACATGCCAGCGCCCAGCATCCACTTCACCCCCAGCCGCACGAAAAACAGCGGCATCAGCAGCATGAAGACCACCTCCGAGGTCTGCCCGATGGTCTGAACCGCCGCTACGTCCTGAAAGCCGGTGTTCTCCAGGAAGGTCTGCGTGAAGTTGTAGTAGGCCGCCAGCGGAATCGAGATGAGAAAGGAGCTGAGCAAAAACACGTAAAACGAGGGGGAGCCCAGCTCCTTCAGCGCGTCGATCCCAACGATGCTCCGGATGGATACCTCCTCTCCCTTCGCCGGGGGAGGGGTGTGGGGAAGCGTAAAACTGTAAAGGCCGTACAGCGCGCTGATCGCGGCGGTCAGGTATAGCGGAAGCGTCGTCTCCTCCGGAATCGTCCCCGCCGGCACGAAATAGACGCCGGCGTAGCTCACCGAAAGCCCCGCCACGATCCAGCCGACCGTTCCGAAAACGCGAATGACCGGAAACTGCGCCTCCTGATCGGTCATATTGTGAAAGGCCAGCGTGTTGGCCAGGCTCATTGTCGGCATGTAGCACAGGTTGTAGGCCAGCAAAATCAGGATAAACACCACCGGGTAGCCGATCACCGAGGGGGCCACAAACATGAAGGCGGCCCCGAGAAGGTGGAGGCCGCCGAGCACGCGCTGGGTCGCAAAGTAGCGATCCGCCACCAGCCCGACGAAAAACGGGGCCACGAGGGCCGCCACCGGATTGACCGTGAAGGGCCAGTGGGTGAGCCCTTCCATGCCGTGGGCCGTCATGGTGACCGCGACGGTCGTGTACCAGGCGCCCCAGACGAAGAACTCCAGGAACATCATCGCGCTGAGGCGCGCCTGAATCGTCCGTTTCATGGGGGAGGGAAGAAATGGGTCGTGTTCTCGCGCGCCTACAGGGTAAGAAAAAGCGCTTTCTTTACCAAATTGTACACTCGGCGGCAAGAAGAGGTGAGATGAGACCTCATCGGTGCCGGGTGTGGAAAAATGGAGAATGCGGGACCCGTCCTTCTGAAGGAGCCGTGCAATCGGGCGAAGGGCTCAGGACAATACCACGTCGCTCGCGCCGAGGGCGGGGGAAGGCCCCTGCGGTAACGGGAAAATTTCGGAAACGCTTTCAATTTCTGCTGCTTGTTCCCGACGCTGGCAGAAGCGCGAGTTGCGTCTCGGTCACTCTCCTGGTTACCCTACAGAAGTAAAATCTCTTCGACACGCCTCGTAAATGCCTATGCCGCTCATTCAGAACACCCCCGATTCGTATGATGTTTGTATCGTTGGCTCCGGGGCCGGAGGCAGCATGGCAGCCAAGGTGCTGGCAGAAGCGGGGGCCGAGGTCGCCGTGTTGGAGGCGGGCCCGGAGTGGCGCGCGGGGGAGGACGGAGCCATGTTCGACTGGAATTACAACTCGCCCCGACGCGGGGCGGGCACCAAAACCCGGCCCTTCGGCGAGTTCGATGCGTGCCTCGGCGGCTGGGACATTGAGGGGGAGCCCTACACGACGGCCGGGGACACCAACTGGAACTGGTTCCGGGCCCGCATGCTCGGCGGGCGCACGCACCATTGGGGGCGCATCTCGCTCCGCTTTGGCCCCGACGACTTCAACGGAAAGAGCGTCGACGGTCACGGCGAGGACTGGCCCATCGACTACGCGGACCTGAAGCCGTACTACGACCGTCTTGACCGCCTCGTCGGCCTCTTTGGCTCGGAGGAGGGCTTTTACAACGCTCCCGACGGCATCTTCATGGATCCGCCGGAGCCGCGCTGCTACGAGAAAGTGCTGAAGGAGGGGGCCGAATCGATCGGCATTCCCATGATTCCCTCCCGCCTCTCGATTCTGACGGAGGACCACAACGGTCGGCCGGCCTGTCACTACTGCGCGCAATGCAATCGCGGCTGCACCACGACGTCAAACTTTTCGGCGCCGCCGGTTCTCCTCGACCCGGCCCTTCAGACCGGCAACTGCACCCTCGTGACCAACGCCATGGTGCGTGAAGTGACGACGGACAAGGAAGGCCGGGCCACGGGCGTCTCGTACATAGATACCCAGCAGCGTCGCGAGCAGAAGGTGCGCGCCGACGTGGTGGTCCTGGCGGCGAGTGCCTGCGAGTCGGCCCGCCTGCTCTTGAACTCGACAGGACCCCGCCACCCCAACGGCCTTGCAAATTCCAGTGACACGGTTGGCCGCTATCTGATGGACTCTACCGGGACGACGATCGCCGGCTTCGTACCGCAACTCGTCGACCAGCCCGCTCACAACTGCGATGGGGTCGGTGGGATGCACGTCTACGTGCCCTGGTGGGGCTACGACCAGGATCTCGACTTTCCACGCGGGTACCACTTTGAGGTCTGGGGAGGGCGCAGCATGCCGGGCTACGGGTTTGGCGGCGGGATCCAGAACCTCAACGACAAGCTGCCGGGCGAAGACCGGAAGGGGGGAGGCGGCTACGGGGCGCAGCTCAAGGACGACTATCGGCGGCTCTACGGGGCCGTCGTGGGACTCTCGGGCCGCGGCGAGTCGATTGCCCGAGAGGACAACTACTGCGAGATCGATCCGGACACGGTCGACGAGTACGGGATCCCCGTCCTGCGCTTCAACCATTCGTGGGGAGAGGAGGAGTACCAGCAGGTGAAGCACATGCAGCAGAAGGGACGCGAAATCATCGAGGCCGCCGGGGGCACCCCGTTTGGCATTATGCCCAGCGAGGGGGAGGGCTATGGCATCACCATGCCCGGCGAAATCATCCACGAATCCGGCGTGACGCGCATGGGCGAGGATCCCGGTGAGTCAGTGCTGAATCCGTACTGCCAGGCCCACGACGTGGACAACCTGTTTGTGGCCGACGCCGGACCGTTCGTATCGATGCCGCACAAGAACCCGACCTGGACCATTCTTGCGCTCTCGATGCGCACGTCCGAATACATCGTGGACCAGCGAAAGAAAGGCAATCTCTGAGTTCGAATGATCGGAGGAGGAAGCGACGGCTACGCCATGCGTCGTCCCCGTCTCCCCCAGTGCTCATTCTGTCCGTTTCGCTTCGACCCCAATCCCCATGAGTGACATACACCGACGCGATGCGCTCAAGCTCATCGGCCTGATGGCGGCAGCGCCCACGTTTAGCTTTTCGTGTACGACGCAGGAGCCGAGCGAGTCCGACGCCGCGTCCCAGGTCGCGACCCAGCCTGCCGCCGATTACGAGCGACAGTTCTTTACCGACCACGAGTTTGAAACGGTGCGCGTACTGTCGGACCTGGTCATTCCGGCGGACGAGCGTTCGGGCAGTGCCACCGATGCGGGGGTGCCCCGGTTCATGGACTTCGTGATGACCGACGAGCAAATGGGCGGGCGCGAGGCCATGGAGCAACGGCAGACGGCCATGCGGGGCGGGCTGGCCTGGCTCGACTATCAGTGCCGCGAGCGCTTCGACGCCCTGTTCGTCGACTGTACGGAGGCGCAGCGCCGCGAGCTCCTCGATCTGATCGCCTGGCCCGAAGACGCACCGCCGGACATGGAGGCCGGTGTCGAGTTTTTCAACAGCTTTCGGGACCTCACGGCGTCCGGCTTCTTCAGCAGCAGGATGGGGATGGAAGATGTGCAGTACCAGGGCAACACCTACGTCGAAGAATGGACCGGGTGTCCGGACGCGGTCCACCAGCACATTAGGCTGGAGGAGGCATAACTCAAGCTGCGCCCCATGTGCTGGTTTCGACGAGACGGTGGACCGCGGAAAAACGGCGCTTTTCGGCCGTCCGTCGTCCGCGGTCGTTGAGGCGAAACGGCTGTCCCCAACAACGCGGGTTACTCACTCAGGGCCTGGGACGCCACTTCCGTCGAGGGGCGAGAGATCTCGAAAAGATCAAGCGGGCCGTTGTTGTTGCCGACGACCACGTGCGAAGTTTCCGGCGACGGCACGAGCAGAAGATCGCGCACATCGCCGGGGGCGAAGAAGCCGCTTTGGTGTGGCCGTTGGGCCTCGAACTCAAGGTTTCCGCGATTCAACAAGAGGACCCCTTTTCCTGCGTCCGAGGGCCCCCATGGCTGTCGGACCGTAAAGTCGTTGCCCGCAAGCAGCAGGTCGGGACGGCCGTCCTCGTTGACGTCGTGTACGAGAATGCCGCGGGTGGGAGAAAACTGAGCTTCTGTAGGCAGATCGTGCCGCGTGAAGGTCCCATCGTCCTTCTGCTCGAAGACGCTGGTCGTGAAGGTGTATGCCCGGAAGTGCTGCGCCTTCTCCCACTGCCGCTCCACGAGCACCTCCTCCATCGTCGCCTCGGCGTACGACTCGTACGTCTGGAACCGAGCTCGAAAGAGAGACAGTGCGTCCATCATTCGATTTCGGCGTGGGATCGGATACTCGGTTCCGTCAATGTGGTGGCTCATAATGGGCTCGATATCTCCATCATCGTCAAAGTCGGCCGCGTAAAGGAAGGCCGGTTCGTCCTGCCGTGCCCGGATCTGCGCGTTCGTTCCCCAGTTGCCCGCAACGAGGTTGAGGTTTCCGTCTCCGTCGAGGTCGACGAGCCGGAGACGATTCCACCATCCGTTGGAGCGGTCCAATCCGAGGTCGCCGGTCCGTTCCGTAAACGCCCCGTTGCCCTCGCGCTGAAATACCCGGATCGGCATCCACTCGCCGGCCATCACGAGCTCCCCGGCTCCGTCTCCGGTGAGGTCGGCCCAGTGAGCATCGGTCACCATGCCAGGCCGCCGAAGGGAACCACCGGCCTCCGCAGTCACGTCCTGGAACCGGCCCCCTGTGTTCTCCAGTAGGTAGCTGCGAGGAGACAGCGGATACTTCAACGGTCGCACTCGTCCCCCGACGAAGAGGTCGACGTCCCCGTCCCCGTCGTAGTCGTGTGGGGCAACCGTTCCTCCGCTGCTCTCGATGGACGGCAGGCGGTCGAGGGCCGCCTCAAACGTGCCGGTCCCGTCGTTGAGGTAGAGTCGATCCTGATAGGCCTCGGGCCGAGCGATCGACCGTCCCCCGCTCACGACGTATAAATCCTGATCGCCGTCGCCGTCCACATCGATGAAGGTTGCGTCCACGTCTTCATACGACCGGTCCTCCTCGAACGGCTCCACGGCAACTGACTCGAACGTCCCGTCGGTTCGCTGCACGAAGAGGGACGACACCTGGTCTCGGGCGCCTCCTACAAACACGTCCTCCCGTCCATCGCCGTTAACGTCGCCCCGGGCCAAGGCCGGCCCGAGGCGCGCGACCATGTGCGTCATAAGCGGCTGATCCCGATAGTCCTCGTACGAATTTTCCTGGTGGGTAAAGGCCAACCCCCGACGAGCCGGGTCCACCGCCTCCAGCGATCGGTCCGGGGATTCGGGAATGGGAGTGGTCGGCTGGGCCTCCTCCTGGCGAAGCGTAAGGGTTTGATCGGTTCGGACCTCTGAGATGGACTGCTGGAGCCGATTCGGCCAAGTGACGATCACGTCCACCGTGTCGGCCTCCCCCACGCCAAACGTGAGAACCGGTTCGACCGACGACTGAAACCCCCGTGCCGGCATCATTTCCTGGAAGAGCGTGTCTCCGCTCGGGGTCGTCACTTGGACCTTCGCCCCAATGCCGAACCGGTTTTGCCCGGTTCCTTCGAGCTCAACGCGCAGGAAGCGGTGGTCTGTCTGCGTGCGAGCGTTGTTGCGGTAGATCCGGGCCTCCTCGTCGACGTTGTTGACAACGAGGTCGAGTGCTCCGTCGCTGTTGAGATCCGCGTAGGCGGCACCGTTCGAGAAGCCTTTCTTGGTCATTCCCCACTCCTCGATCTTTTTCTCGAACGTCAGGTCGCCCTGGTTCCGGAAAATGTAGTTTGGGAGAGGGGTCGAAGGCATCTTTTCGATCAGCGTATAGAGGTCCTCTGGCCCGGCCTCCTGCTTCTGGCTGGCCGGCACATAGTCAGAGAACTGAAAATCCATGTTGGTGTAGTCGTACCGGATGCCGTTCGTGACGTAGAGATCCTTGAGGCCGTCCAGGTCGAAGTCGGCGAAGAGCGCCGCCCAGCTCCAGTCCGTGCTCGAGACGCCGGCGAGCTGCCCAATCTCGCTAAAGCTGCCGTTTTTGTTGTTCAGCTGGAGCATGTTGCGCACGAACTGAACCTGCTCCCCGACGCGGGGCCGTTGCCCAATGTTGAGCAGCTTCTGGCGCCGGTTGTCCTCGGGGAGCATGTCGGCCACGTAGAGGTCGGGCCAACTGTCATTGTTGTAATCGGCAATGTCCGCCCCCATTGCCGAGCGCGGCATGTGGTCGATCCAGTCGTGAATGGACTCGGCGAAGGTCCCGTCTCCCTGGTTGAGGTAGAGCCGGTCCTCGACGTCGAAGTCATTGGCCACGTAGACGTCCGGCCAGCCGTCCCGATTAATGTCACTCACCGTGGCACTCAGCCCGAATCCGATCGCGTCGTGCTTGAGCCCCGCCTCTTCAGTCACGTTGACGAACCGGGGCTCGGAAGCGTCCCCGTCGTTCCGGTAGAGTTGGTCGTTCGCGAACGCCCGCCGCTGTTGTAGGGGGGTTCGGGAACTGATTCGAGAATCTCGAATGGGGGGATTGTTGAGGAGGTACAGGTCGAGGTCCCCATCCCGGTCGTAGTCGAAAAACGTGGCGTGGACGGAGTACGCTGGGGCGTCGAGGCCGTACTCGGCGGCCCGTTCGCTGAACGTTCCGTTGCCGTCGTTTACGTACAGTTTGTTGCGACGAGGGGTGTCTCCGGTATTTCCGGCCTTGCAGACGTAAATGTCGAGGCGCCCGTCCCCGTTTGCGTCCGCCATCGTCACGCCCGTCGTCCATCCGAGGGAGTCTTGAACGCCTGCCTCTTCGGTAATGTCCCGGAACCGAAAGTCGCCCTGGTTCAGATAGAGCGCATTGGGCCTCGTATTGGCCGTAAAGTACAGGTCCGGCCGGTCGTCCCCAGTGACGTCGCCGACCGCGACCCCGCCCCCATTGTAGAGGTAGGTATAATTCAAAATGTGTCGTCCGGGTCGGTCGTCCACCTCGTTGGCAAACGTGACGCCGGTCGAGTCCGAGGGCAGACGAGTAAACAGGGCGTTCGGGCTCGGCGAGTCGCACGCGACGAGGAGTCCGACCAGTGGCAGGACGAAAAGGCAGGTCCACTTCATTGCAGATTGGATGGGGCGTTGGAGAAATCTGGGGCGTATATACGACAGCCCTCCTCGGTCCAACATCCGCGTATTCGGACCGAGGAGGGCTGTCGAGAACCGATCAGTGTTGTCTTCGCGGACGGGGAGTGTCCAGAGGGAGCACTCCCCGACTAGTTGTACCCGGGATTCTGTTCCAGAATCTCTTCTCCTATGACGTCGATCTGGCGCTGCGGAATGGGATATACCTCGTTCTTGTTCTCCGTAAACTCAGCCCCTCGGAGGTTTTCCTTCTTATACCCGCCGTTGTCCGAGACCTCGAAGTCGTAGTAGTCCCCGAGCTCCTGGCCGGCAGTGCCCCACCGCGCGAGGTCGTAGAAGCGGTGGCCCTCCATGCCCAGTTCCAGCATGCGCTCGAATCGAATTTTTTCAAGGGCATCCTGCTGGCCCGCAAATGACCCGTACGGCTCCACGTTGTAGTCCGGCAGCACGTACTCGTTCCAGTTGTCGACGTTGCCAGGGTCGCCTCCGAGGAAGACGAAGGTTGAATTCCGATCCGTGCGCACGACCCAGTCAAACGCGTCGGGCTCCGTGGCGAGCATGGCGTCTTCGCTGTCGACGACGGCGAGCGCGAAATCCTCGTTCATGGCGTTCGTGATTTGGCTCTCGGGATTTGCTGCCCGATTCCGCACCATATTCACGTACGAGAGGCCCAGGTCGCCTTGGCCGAGTTCGGCCTGCGCTTCGGCGGCCATAAGCAGGACGTCGGCGTACCGGATCACTTTATAGTTTATGCCCGATCCCACGGCCCCCCACGCGTTCGAGGCCCCAAATTCCTCCTCATTCCTTTGACGGTAGACGTGCTTCTTCGGCGCATACGGTCCCCCAACGGCCTGATCGCGAATCCACCGGTCTCCGGGATGCGGGCCCCAGTCGTGATAGGGAACTCCTCTGCGTCCGACCGTCCATTCGAGCCGAGGATCGAGGGGTTGCGTTCCCAGCGAGTACGGTTCGCCAGCATCCACTCCGTAGTCGTTCTTCACGTGCTGCCCCTGCGTCCGGTCGAGGATCGGGTGCCCGTCGTCGTCGACGCGAAACGAGTTCACCAACCACTGCGACGGCTGGTAAAAGCCGCAGCATCCGAACGGGCTGTTTCCTCCATGGGGGTAGTTCAGAACGGCTCCGCCTCGGGAATTTCCAATTCCCCCCGATCCGTCGTCGCCTGTGTTCTGGACGGCGAAGATTGAGCCCGAATTGTTCTCCGTGGCCGCGTTAAACATGTCCTGATACTTAGGCGTCAGCGAATAGGCCCCACTGTTGATTACGGCCTCAAGCTCGGAGAGCGCAGCGTCCCACTCCTCTTGGTACAGGTGGACCTTGCCCAGATAAGCCTGAGCGGCCAGCGCGTCGGCACGTCCAACGTCCGCCTTTCCTGCGGGACCGGGCAGATTGTTCATGGCAAACGTCAAGTCCTCCTCGATTTTCGCCCAGACGTCCGGATGGTCCGGACCTGTATTCGGCTGCCGGAAACTTTCGGTCGTCTCGTCCACCCAGGGCACGTTCCCAAAATGACGCTTCAGGTCGAAGTAGAAGTGAGCCCGGAGGAACCGTGCCTCTCCTTCTCTTACCGCCTTTTCTTCCTCTGTCAAGTCCTCGACCTTGGGAAGCACTCGCAGAACGGCGTTCGAGCGCGAGATTCCCTCGTAGAGGGTCTTCCACTTCGAGTCGAGGAAGGTGGACGCGGCGGTGTGTTGCATCTTGGCGAAGGTGAGGATGGGGGCCTGATCGCCTCCAATGCTGCCTTTGTAGGCTTCTCCGCCGGTGACGGTCCCGTAGATCCAGTTGTCCTGGGCGCTCTCCCAAGCGGCACCTCCGCCAATCGAAGCCCCGGCCTCGTCCACCCCGGTGAGGGCATCGTATGCACCCACCAGGAGAGCATCCACGCCCCCATTCTTCCCAGCGATCACGTCTTCACTGACGGACCCGCGCGCGTCCCGGTCCAGAAAATCCCCGCTCATCAAGTCGCAGGAGACAAGCAGGAGCCCGGAGGCGAGAATGAGGAGCCCGCCCAGTACCGCGTAGTATTTTTGTGCTACCGTGTATTGTGGAGTATCGTTCATATCCATCGTTCGACGTGAGCCTGTGAGTCAGATCCGTATCTGGAGGGTGGAGAGTAGAGAGAAGAGGGCTCCCCTGGAGGAAAGCCCCCACCCGGGACGTCACTAGAACGTGAGGTTCACTCCAACGAGGTACTTCCGGGGGGTAGGATACGCTCCCTCGTCGATCCCGAAGCTGGTGACATCTTCCGCATCGCTGCCCCCAATCTCCGGCTCCGGATTGCTGTAGTTCGTGACGGTGAGGAGGTTCGAGGCCTTTACGTAGATCCGGAGGCTCTCGGCCCCAATCTGCCCGATCAGCTCGGGCGGCAGCGCGTAGCCCAACTGGAGGTTCCGGACGCGCAGGTAGTCCGCATCCTCGACGAAGTACGAGTTGGGGACTCCGTTCGTGCTAAAGGTGCGTTCGGTTTCCTGGATGGGAACCGTCGCGTTCGAGTTGTCCTCGCCGGGCTTCCACGAGTCCTCGAGGGCAGCCTCCGACTTCGCACCGTTGAAGCCCGAGAAGAAGTGGGTCCACCACTTGGTCTGGTTCCAAATCTCGGCCCCCTGCGATCCGTATAGTGCCATGCTCAGGTCCCAGTTGTTGTAGTTGAGACGCAGGTTGAGCCCGGCGGTGAAGTCAGGATTTGGACTCCCGAGGAACGTGCGATCGTCGGGGGTGATTTCTCCGTTCCCGTCCACATCCTTGTATCGGAAGCGTCCAGGAGCGGCGTCCGTCTGGTCGGGAATGTCGTCAACCAGGTTCCCATCGCCGTCAAAATCGTCCTCTCCGAAGAAACCAACCACGTCGTAACCGAAGTACGAGGACATCTCGTGTCCCACCTCATTCCGAGTGATGCTCCCATCATTAAACCGACGGGCTTCCTCCTGGAAGTTGTCCTGCGTGCCCGAAACGGAGGTAATCTCGTTGTTGTAGGAGGTAACGTTCAGGCTTGCGTCAATCTGGAGATCGCTGATCTCCGTCTGCCCGCGCACCGAGGCGTCGACGCCAGTATTCTCCATGCTCCCCACATTCACAAAGGGCTGGGTTACCTGACCGGCCGGAGCGGGAAGTTCGGGGTCGAACAACAGGTCCTCGACGATCTTCTGGTAGTAGTCGACCGTGAACTCGAGCTGACCGTCGAGAACCGCCACGTCCACTCCAACGTTGCGGTTCTCCTGCTCTTCCCACTGGGCCTGCGGGGCCCCAACGCGGTTCGGTTCAAAGCCCTGTTGCGGAGACGAATTCGTTCCGCCGATGTCGTAGCCGTAGGTGAGACTTCCGAAGAGCGTGTACGCGTTGTTGGGGGGGACGTTGAGCTGGTTGCCCATGATGCCCCAGCTTGCTCGGAGCTTGAGATCGGTGAGCCAAGGGAGTCCCTCTTCCATGAAGGGCTCCTCACTAATTCGCCCCCCCGCCGACGCCGCCGGGAAAACCCCAAACTTGTTCTCCAAGAAGACCGACGATCCGTCGCGGCGCACCGTTCCACTCACGAAGTACCGCCTCTCGTAGTTGTAGTCGACCTTTCCAAACTGGGAGGCCAGCGCTCGCACGACCCGCTCGCTCAAGGCATTAGTCGTCCCCGATCCATTATCGAGCGTGGTAAAGGTCGGGTCGAAGGAGAAGTAGTCCTCCACGACCGATTGCTCGAAGCGCCAGTCGTTCCGTTGCCACTCGACCCCGGCCAGTGCCGACACGTTGTGACTCTCGGCAAAGGTCCGCTCGAAGTTCAGCGTGTTCGACCACGTCCACTCGTAGCTGTTGTAGGCATTCTCGGTCAGCGCGTTGCGGTCGTTGTTCTCCGAGTTCTCGTAGGTCGGAAACGCGAAGAATTTGCCGAATCCCGAACTGATGTCGCCCCCGATACTGGTCCTGAAGCGAAAGTCGGTGAGGAAATCGACCTCCGCGAACATGTTTCCGAACAGGCGCTTGTCGAGCGACTCGTCGTTGCGAGTGCGGTATCGCATGGCGACAGGATTCTCGGGATTTCCGAGCCCATCTCCTCTCGAACCGGCAAAGTTCCCTTCGATGTCTCGGACGGGAACGATGGTCCGTTGGCGCATCGCCATTCCGATCGCGCTCCCCTCCGTGAGTTCGTCGTCGAGCCGGTTCTCTTCAGCGGTGTAGGACAGGTTCTCGCCCACCCGAATGTTGTCGGTCACGTCGTAAGTCGCATTGGCCCGAAGGGAGTAGCGCTCGAGAAAGGTTCGCATGACCGTGCCTTCCTCGCTGAGATATCCGACCCCGAGCAAGTAGTTGCCCGTGTCTCCCCCTCCACTCACTGTGAAGTCAGTCTTCGTCACCGTGCCCCTCTCCGTAATTTCGTCGAACCAATTGGTGCCCTGCTTATTGGCCCGGACAATTTGAGTAAACTCGGCTGGGTTCGCATCGGTGTATTCCGGGATAACAAAGTAGTTATCCTCGTTAACGTCGTCCTCGCTCGCTCCCTCGGGGAGGATGTAGTCCGGCAGGACCGCTTCGCCGCCACAGCCATTCGGGAACTCATACTGCGGATCGCTTGGCGTAATGCCAGAATTGCACTGGGCCAGCAGCTTGAGATCGGCTCGTCCCTGCGGGTCGATCATGTTCCAGGGATCCGTGTCCGGTTGCTGACTGATGCCCGTATACGTGTTCAGCGACACGGAAATGTCGCCCTCTCCCTTCTTGGTCTCGATAACAACGACGCCGTTCGCAGCCCGCGCCCCGTAAATCGAGGCTGAGCTTGCATCCTTCAAGACCTGGATGTTCTCGATGTCGCTTGGATTCAGATCCCCAATCGATCGCGTCGTCACCCCGTCGACGACGAACAGTGGCGTATTGTCACCGAACGTATTGATCCCTCGAATTCGGATCTGCGGGTCTTGTCCCGGCTGCCCAGACGAGATCACGCTCACGCCAGCTGCGTTCCCCTGCAACTGGTCGGTGATCTGTCCTTCCGAAATTTGCTGTAGGTCCTCGGAGTCCACGACCTGGACAGCCCCGGTCAGATCGGCTCGACGCTCCTCCGTGTATCCGGTGACCACAACTTCTCCGCCCGTCAGGGTGGTGGGGGGAAGGGCCACGTCGACGGTGGAGCGTCCCTCAATGTTGATCGTCTGGTTTTCATAACCAACGAACGAAAAGCGAAGAGTTGCGTCTTCACTGGGGGCCATCAGCGAGTACTCCCCCTCCGCGTTCGTCGCCGTTCCCGTCTCGGTGTCGACCACCCGGACGTTCACGCCCGGAAGTGGTTCTCCTCGCTCTGCGTCCGTGACAGTGCCCGACACCGCATGTTCTTGTCCGTACGCCGTGCCCGCGAGGGATACCGCAAGGAGAACAAAGAGAACGGGGAACCCAAGCAAGCGCCGTCCCACATCCCGATGCATCCGGAGGAGCGGCCGAAGGGATCGTACCAGCGTTTGCATGTCGTCTCAGTTTTGTTGACCGAAATTTATCAGCGCAACTTCTCTTCTGAACCGATTTTCTTTGGACCCAAACACCAGCGGTAGAAGCGGTTCCAAAACACTAAGTTCGAAGTAAGATCACGAGACCTGCAAGATCAAGCGAAGAGGGGGCGCTCGAAATGTGAATATAAAAATAACGAAATCTGAGCGGTGTGTGCACAGAGAGGGTGATCGGGCGTTCGCCTCGAGCTCGTCGCCCGGGTCCGTCGATGAATCCATTTCTGCGTGCTCGAGAATGGACCCTTGATTCCATTCGGCACGCTTCGGACCTTAGGGACCATCAGCGACTGTTTCCCAAGCGCGCTTTTCTATGACTCGCGATCAGCGTCTCGGCGTCGGCTTCATTGGCAGCGGCTTCATCACTCGATTTCACATCGACGCGTGGCAGGGTGTCCGCGACGCCGACGTGCGGGGCATTTGGAGCCCGACCCGCGAGCATGCCGAGGAAGCCGCCACGCTGGCCCGAGAAAAGCGGGTGGGGGAGGCGCAGGCACATCCTTCGATCGGAGACATGGTGGCGGACCCGAAAATCGACGCAATCTGGATCTGCGGGCCCAATCACGCCCGCGTCGAGAACATGGCAGCCATCGTGGAGGCGGTCGAAGCCGGGGCGGACCTCGCGGCCGTGGCCTGCGAGAAGCCGCTCGCCCGGACCGTCGCGGAGGCGGAGCGAATGGTCGAACTCGCGGAAGAGATCGACGTGCTGCACGGCTACCTGGAGGATCAACTCTTCTCGCCGGGCCTCCGCCGCGGGCGGGAGATCATCTGGGAGCGGGGCGCGGCCCTCACCGGTCGGCCCTACCTGGCCCGCGCCGCCGAGGAGCACAGCGGCCCTCACGCCCCCTGGTTTTGGCGCGGCGACCAGCAGGGCGGCGGGGTGCTCAACGACATGATGTGCCACAGCGTCGAGGTCGCCCGCTTCCTGCTCACCGAGCCCGGCGCGCCCCGCGACAGCATCCGCCCGATAAAGGTGTCTGCCCAGATCGCGAGCCTCAAGTGGTCGCGCGACGAGTACGCACAGCAGCTCCGGGACCGGTACGGCAGCGAGGTGGACTACCGCACCCGTCCGTCCGAGGACTTCGCCCGGGCCACCATCGAGTACGAGGACGAGGACGGCAACACGCTCATCAGCGAAACGACCACCTCGTGGTGCTTCGTGGGCGCGGGACTGCGGCTCCGGTCCGAGCTACTGGGCCCCGAGTACGCGATGGAGGCCAACTCGCTCCAGGCCGAAACGGAGGTGTTCCTCAGCCGCGAGGTGGAGGGAGACGCCGGGGAGGACCTCGTTGAGAAGCAGAACGCGGAACGGGGCCTGATGCCGGTCGTGGGCGACGAAGCCGCGACCTATGGCTACGAGGCGGAAGATCGACACTTCGTTCGCCACTTTCTCGACGGCACGCAGCCGGACCTCGATTTTCGTAGCGGCCGAGAGGTCACCGAGCTTCTGATGACGGCCTACTTGAGCGCTGAGCAGGAGCGTACGATCGAGTGGAAGCCCGAGGGGCTGCGCGACTTCGTGCCCGCCGTGCAGGAGGGGACGTGGAACCCGTCGGGGGCGTAGCGCCCCGCCCACCGGCGTCTCACCATCGACAGGCCGGCTCACGGGATGCGTCCAGACCCCTGTCGGAGCCGCCTCTCGTGCGTCGCTCTCCCTCTCGTGAGAACACCGAGCTATTCCTGAAAGGCAGCCTCTACGGCGTTCGTGAAGTGGACGGCCGCGTCGCTGTAGATGTTGACCTGGTACTCCCGGAAGACCTCGCTCGCGATGATTTGGGAGGCAGTGCTCCAGCTCCCGGTTACGCGCAGGCGCTCCAGTGTCTGTCGGTACGCGTCCTCGTCTCCCTGAAAGAGCTTCTGGATGTATTCCGTCCGCTTGGGGGGTGTAGATCCAAACACCTCTCGTTCGAGTGCAGAAAGGTCGTCCGTAGGGTCGCTGGAAGCGGAGGTGCTGTCTGACGGCAACGAGGAGGACGGGGATTGAGTCTCCGACGCGGGCGGCGAGCTCGAGTCCGGGTCAGGATCAGAGGCTGGTTTTCGTTTCTGGAATTGAGTCCAGAGGGGCTGTGAGCCGTCGTCGTTCTGGTCACCGGCCTCTGTCCGAGGGGGGGAACGATCCTGAGCGAACTGCTTCCACATCGGTGCTGCCTCGCCGGCGCTCTCGCCTGAGGAGGTGTCGGTCGTCTCGGCGTGCGACGGGCCCATCGGGGCGTGGGCGTCGTCCTCCAGGGGCGACTCTGGAACCTCGCGTTGGTCGGACTGATCCTCGGTGAGGGCCTCGTCAATCAGGGGGCGGAGCGAGTCGGGGGGGACCGCGTCGCTGTCGCCCCCGAGTTCGTAGGCCGTCAGTCGATCGGCGATGCGGGCGGCATTTTTCTCCTCGAAGAACGTGCGCAGGAGGGAGAGGGGAACCTGCCTCTGGTCGGTGGCGCGCCGGGCTACGTTGAAGAGGGGATCGAGCAGGCGAACCCAGCGGTCCGCGTCGAAGTCGGCCGTCATTCGCTCGTCGACGCGACGGAGCACCTGTTCGAAGGCGTCCGGCGTGAGCGCCTCGCGGTCCCGCTTTTTCGCGAAGGCCTGCACGGCGTCGCGCAGGTACGCGTAGGGCCCGAAGAATCGCATCCGCCACCGAATCTGGGGCACCGGGACGGGGTTGGAGGACGCCTCGAAGGCGAACGACCTCAGTGTTGGGACGGGACGGACGAGGTAGTCGGTGGTGCGGTGGGTGGCCGTGCGGAGCGTCTCAGCCCACTGGTCCGACGGCACCTGCGCGTGAGTCTCAATAGCATCAAAAAAGGTGCGGGCGGCCTGCTCCGTCTCAGGATGGTCGTAGTCGACCCAGTCGGTGCGTGCCCGCCGCAGGCGGTCGGTCTCCTGCCGTCCGTGGTGGTGCAGAAGATGGTCGAGATAGTGCTGCACCGGGCTCGGCACTGTGTCTGTGTCCCAGTCTGCCGACGTGTAGGCCTGATCGGCGGGAAACGAGCGAAGCAGGCGTTCATACAGCGGGTCGGCGAGCGTGCTCAGGGACATAGAGAAGGCGGCAAATTGCAGGAGGCGACGCGATCGTTCACGGCGTGTATACGCGGGACGGGCGAGAGGTTTTCTACGGTCTGGCGGGAGCGTGAAGGGTGCGGAGCGTGGGAGAAGGGGAGAGTGGGAGAAGGGGAGAGTGGGGAGTGGGTACAGCGGACGTCGGGGTCTGGAGAGATCCGCGTCCCTGCGCAGAACGCGACTCCCTCAATACCGCACACATGCAGGCATTTGGTCCGATTTTCCCGCGGGGGCGTGGACACACGGAACGGCTGGCCGTATCTTTTTGCGAAATGTCTTCCCTCTCGTCAACCCTCCATGCCCCACGCTCAGTTGTCGTGCCGCGTCCCTCTTCGCTTCCCCATCCGGTCCGCTACAGTGCGGGCTGGGCCTCCCGGCTGGCGTACGGACTGCTCCTCGGGCTGCTGAGTGCGGCGGCCGGGCTGCTCGCGGCCGGGGCGGACCCGACGACACGGGCGGCCGGACTGCGGTTGTGGGCGCTCGTCGGGGCCGGGGGGTTCGCCGTGGCGCCGCCAAACGTGCTGTTTCCGGACCCAAACGTGTCGGTGCTACAGCGGCTCAACTGGTCGCCCCCGCGCCTTCTCCGCTACCAGGCCTGGCGGCTAGGGCCGTTGTTTCTGCTCGCCGCGGTGCCGGCCCTGCTCATTGCGTACGGGGATCCTGGAGGGGCCTTTCGCCACCTCGGGATCAAAACGGCGGCCCTGGGGCAGGTGCTCCTCCTGCTAGTGGGAACCGCCCTGGACAGCTTCGTCCACTTTGCCACCCTCGGCGCCCGCTCGCAGGCCTGGCACGAGGGGCGGGCCGGGCAGTGGTACGCCCGGGCGGTGGAGAAGGGGCAAGGCCTCAGCCTGCCGCGCGGACTCGTGCCGGCCTTCTTTGCCACCACCCGCTGCTTTACGGTGGCGGTGGCCGCCGTGGTGACCACTGCGCTCGGGGCACAGGTCGGGGGCGGGCTGCTCGGGTGGATTCCGGGCCTCCTTCTGATTGGCTGGGCAGGGAGGCGCCTCTGGCGACGACGCGCCGCATACGACCGGCATTTCTATCACACCACGGCCTTCTACGCCGAGGTGCTGGGGGGCGGCACGGTCGCGGCCTCCGACCGCGAGCCGGTGCCGCACGACGCCCTCTACTGGGTGCCCTCGCGGTGGCGCCCGGCCGTCTGGGCCAGCGTGCGACAGCTCGACCGCCGCCTGCCCCTCGGCCGCCTCGTGGCGGTGGCCCATCTCGGCCTGTGGCTCTTTTGCATCCGAGGCGTCGCACCCGCGTTCGTCACGACGTACCTGCTGGTGGTGCTCACCGGACAGGTGGCCGCCTGTGCGGTGCTGGGCACTCCCTCCGCGGCACCCCGCCCGTTCCAGATCGCCCTGCAGTCGGTGGGGGATTGGGTCGGGGCCCGCACCTTCGTCAACCTGCGCTGGCTTGGGCCGCACGTGGGAAGCCTCGCGCTCGTGGCGCTGTTCGGCACCACGTACGGCTGGGCCTGGGTCGGCACCTGGGCCGCCGTGCACGTCGGCCTGTCGGTGGCGGCGGCAGCCATCGTAACCCTTGCGACGGAAGGAGCCGCTCGGGCCGCCGCATAAGAATTTATCAACTGTAGAGACGTCCCGCCGGGACGTATTTGTTTAGCGTAGATGCTTTTGCCACCGAACACTCTGATCGGGGCGCATCTGGAGGTTTTATCGCTGGAGAGACGTTCCGGCGAAACGTCTCTACGGGCATGTTTTGCGACTGTGCTACATGGATACGCCGGGACGTCTCTACAAACATTTGTTTTTAAACAAATATGGATACGAAGGGTGCCCTTACGCTGGACGGTCTCACCAAACGATACGGCGATGGGCCGCCGGTCATCGACGACCTCTCGCGGTCGTTCGCGCCGGGGTCGCTCACCCTGCTCGTGGGGCCCAACGGCGCGGGGAAGACCACGCTCCTGCGCCTTCT
This sequence comes from Bacteroidetes bacterium QS_3_64_15, assembly GCA_003022565.1. GTDB lineage: Bacteria > Bacteroidota > Rhodothermia > Rhodothermales > Salinibacteraceae > Salinibacter. Next base: position 36,701 of record PXTN01000021.1, read on the forward strand.
CGCCGTGCAGGCCTATCCCACGAGTGGCACCGTGCACTACGGCGATCTCGACGTGCACGACACGCCCTATCGCTACCTGCAAGAGGTGGGCCTCGTCCACGCCGGGCCCGAACTGCCCGAGCACCTTACCGCCGAGGAGCTGCTCGAATGGATCCTGCGCAGCCGTGGGCACTGGACGGACGAGGAGGGGCCGTCCCGCATCGGCGCGTTGCTCGATCGCGTTCGGCTCGACGAGCGCCGATCGAACCTCATCGGCACCTATTCGAGCGGCATGGTGCAGAAGGCGCAAGTGGCCGCCGCGTTCGTGGCCGAGCCGGCGGTTGTGCTCATGGACGAGCCGCTCCGCAGCCTCGACGCGGCCACCAGCGAGGCCACCGTCGATCTCCTGCGGGCATTCGTCGAGGGTGGAGGGCTTGCCGTCGTCGCCAGCCACCTGACGGAGCCCCTGCGTCCCCTCGCGGAGGACATGTTGCGGCTCGGCGACGCGCCGGCCGACGTAGCGTCGTCCCTCCCTACGCACCACTCCTCGCCGTAGGGCCGCTCGTGTCTGCGAAGGAGGGCTCCCCCGGTGGCAGGAGCTACCGGGCCTCGGTAGGGAGGGCGCTCGAATTTAGCAGTGGACGGGCCGCTTCGAGCCGTCCGTCGTTCGGGGCGGGCTCGATGCCGAGCAGCGCGCACATCAGTTCGTAGAGGTGGAGCAGGGACACCTGCTCGACCGTGGCTGACGACCGAAAGGCCGGGCCGCGGGCCAGGAGGAGGGCGTGCATCGTCTCATTGCGGGGATCGGAGCCGTGGGTCCCGCCCCTCGACCGTGTGGCAGCGGTCAGTGTAGAGAGGATCAGTCTGAGGCTTGGCAGTATGCGCTCGTCATGTACGTGGCGCGGAGTTCGCCGCGCTCGCCAGGCCGTAGCACGAACTCGCTCGGGCCCACCTCGTCGGTGGTTGGGTGCCAGTCGTAGGTGTAGCCGAGGCCGGTGAAAGGATAGCCGTCCGACTCGTAGGAGGTCTGTCTCAGGGTCTGAAACCAGTCCCGATGCGCGTCGCTGACCTGCACGTGTGCGGCAGGGGCGGGCGTGGTCAGTTCGCACTCGCGGTCCGTCACCTCAGGATCGGGGCAGGGGCGCACGAGGGCCTGCGGGCGCACCCAGAGCTCCACGAAGCGGTCGTAGTCGGCGTCCGGCGGCAGGCCGAGGCGCTGAGCGAGGCGAAGCTGAAGCGCGTCTCCACGCCGGTCGAGCCCCCGGCAAAACTGCCGAAGCTGGGGCGCAGCGGTGACCCACACGTCCTGGTCGGCCGTCACCGTATCGCCCGCCGTCCCACTGGGGAGCGTCTCGCTGCCGCCCCAGGTGACCACCAGCACGTGCCGGGTCGAGTCGTCCACCGTTCGCCATACGAGCGAGTCGTTGTACGGCACGAGGGGCGTGAGCGTGGTCGCGATCTCCGACGGCTCGGCCGCCCGCGCGTCCGCAATAGCCGCCTGGTAGCGCGCCTCCGGATTGGGCTCCGTCACGGACTGCGCGCTTCCGCAGGCCACCAACAGACACGCAAGTCCGAATACAGCCGCCTTGTGGAGATCAATCACGGCCACAGGAGCAGGTCCCACACCACGTCCACACATCCGCACGTCCAACCTTCCACCCTTACCCGCGGCCGAAGATGAAGTAGAGAATCACGCCGCCCACAGGAAAGAAGATGATGAGGAGCGCCCAGATGACGGTACTGGTTGTCTCTCGCCCCCCGTCCCTGAGCAGGTCCACAAGCGCCACGAGATCGAGCACAATGACGATGGTGCCGCAGAGGCCCCAGTTTGCGGTGCCGAGGCGGTCGAAAAGGGTGGGTCCGCCGCAGCCGGTGAGAAGAACGGTAAGGGGCGCAAGGACGGCGACGAGGAGCGGTCGGAGCGAAAAGAAGCGATTCTCGGCGATCATGGGAGGAAAGGAGTCAAGGAAAAAGAGCCCGTGCCCCCAGCCTACGTGTCAGCGGGCGGAATGGGTACAGGGTGCGGGATACAGAGCGTGGGGGCGTGGGAGTGGAGAGCGTGGGGGAGGAAGAGAATGAGGGAATGGGCGAAAGGGGGAATGGGCGAAGGATTGGCGGCAGAAAAACCTTCCAACGTTCGGTCGCACTTCAACACTGTGAGTTGAGCGCGGACGTGGCTGCGTTTATCTGCGACGACCGCAGTCGACGGACGGCAGACCGCCGAAGAACGCCGAGAAGCAGCCGTCCGCGGTCCGCCGTCTTTCCCGAGGTGGGCATACCCCGAACACATCAACTCGCAGACTTGAAATGCCACCCAACGTGTCAGCCTTCCAACGTTCCAACCTCCCAACGTTCCAACGCAATTCCGGAACCACCGCCCGCGTCCGATGCGTTCTCTAACTTCTCGCACCCCGCTGCCACAAATCGGACCGACCCCGTCCCGATGCGCATTGGCCACCTCGACTTCGACGACCGGCCTCTCTTCCTCGCGCCCATGGAGGACGTGAGCGACCCACCGTTCCGCATCCTCTGCAAGCGATACGGGGCCGACATGATGTACACCGAGTTCATCTCCTCAGCCGGCCTCCTCCGCGAGCAGGCGCACGAGCACCAGAAGCTCGAGATTTTCGACAAGGAGCGCCCCATCGGCATTCAGGTGTGGGGCGGGGGGATCGACGAGGTCAAGAACGCCACCCCGATGGTCGACGCCGCCGGGCCGGACGTGATCGACATCAACTTCGGCTGTCCGGTCCGAAAGATCGTGCAGAAGGACGGCGGGGCGGGCGTGCTCCGCAACCTCGACAAGATGAAGCGCATCGTGGCGGCGGTGATGGAGGAGGCCACCCGGCCGGTGACCGTCAAGATGCGCCTCGGGTGGGACGACGATTCGATCTACGCCGTGGAGGTGGCCCGCATGCTGGAAGAGATGGGCGTGGCGGCGCTCTCGGTCCACGCCCGCACCCGCGAGCAGCAGTACAAGGGCGACGCGCGTTGGGACTGGCTCCGCCGGATCAAGGAGGCGGGCGTCCGCGACATGCCTGTCATCGGCAATGGGGACGCCCACGACCCGGCGGCCATCGAGGCCATGTTCGAAGAGACAGGCGTGGACGCCGTCATGCTTGGACGCGGCGCGCTGGGCAACCCCTGGATTTTTGAGCGGGCGAAGGCCTACCTGGAGACCGGCACGCTGCCCCCGCCGCCCTCGTGGGAGGAGCGCGTGCAGGTGGTGGCCGAGCACCTGTCCATGAAGTGCGAGTGGCTGGGGGAGCGCACCGGCGTGCTGGAGATGCGCAAGAACTACAGCAGCTACTTCAAGGGCTTCCGCAACGCCTCTACGCTCCGGCACGAGCTTATGCAGCCGGAGACGAAGGCGGGGGTGCTGGAGGTGATGCTCAACTTCAAGCCCGACGCGCCCGACATTCAGGTCCCCTCGGCCAAGCTCCCCGAACAGACCGCCGACCCGGATGCAGTGGAGACGACGAAGCCGGACGTGCCCGAGGCCCTGCCGACGCCGGGGGGCGACGGGGCAACCAAAGAGGTGGGGACGAAGAAGGCCGAGTTGCCTGCGTCGATGGCATCGTAATTGACTGTGGGGGCGGGCAAGAGAGCCCGCAGACCCAGTCGCCACCTGGTTAGGATACTCGTCCCTCAGGATCAGAGGGAGGAAAGCCGCTTCCGGACCCGTCGGACGAGCCCACCGGGACAAAACACCTCGATCTCAGGGTGCCCCGGCTCGTAGTCGTCGACGTTGTAGGTCGTGAGGTACGCGCAGTCCTGCTCGAGCGCCGCGACGAGGTGAGGCAGGTCCTTCCAGTCTGCACGATCCGTGTGGGGAAGAAGGCCCTGTCGGGCAGGCGCGTCGACGATCGAGAGGGCCCGACCCACCAGCCGCTCAAAATCGCCGGTCGCCAATGGGAGCTTCGCCGCAAGATTGCGTCGGCATTCGTTGACGGCGAATTCGGACGTGATTCCCTCGATGAGCGTGATTTCCGAGAGCGTGAGCAGAACCTGACTTGCGCTGTGGTCGGAGGGAGACGCGGCGCCCGCAAAGAGCACGTCCGCGTCGAAATACACCCGGAGAGGCGATCCTGATTGAGCCCCGGACGCTCCCTGTCCGGTTCCGCCGTCCGTCTCGCTACTCATGGGGGATCGCTCTCAGTCTCTTCCGCGCCGTCTCCCGAGCGTTCGCCGTCCGGAGGATCTCCGTAGTGCTCCCGGGTGAGCGCAGCCCGCTCGTCCCGAAGACGCGTCAAGAGTTCGTTCGTTGTACATCCCGCCTCCTCCCGGAGCCGTTCGATTTCCCGGGCCAGGCTGGGGACCACCGGCTGCATCGGGGTGAGAACGAACGTTCCGTCCACGTCCACGAGGTGAAGAGCGTCTCCTTCGTCGAGGTCGTATTTGTCGCGGAGGGCCTTCGGGAGCGTGAGGACCCCCCGGCTCCGAAGCTGGACAGTACTACTGGCAGACCGGTCCATCGAGGCTCATCATCGGGTTCAGGAGCGTGGTCGCTCTGCATTTCAGCATGGTCTGCATTTCGAAACGACTGGGACGGGTGGCGGTTTCGGGGCCTTCCGGTTCAGGCCGCTGATCTGGACGCCGTGGAGACGACGACCCCCAACGGGCCGGACGACGTGCCCCCGCCGGGCGGGGCGGGCGAGGAGGCCGGGACGAAAAAGGCCGAGCTTCCCGTGTCGATGACGTAGACGCCTGGACACGTGAAAGCGTGGAGGCATAGACGCGCTAATGCTCTTGCCTCCGTGCGCCCAGAGCCTCCATGCATCCACGCATCGGGTACCGCTTGCCACTCTCCCGCCCGCACGGCTACACTACAGCTCACCCTTCTTCCAAGCGATCCATCTCCATAACCGATGAGCGACGCCCCCCGCTACTGGACGCCCGCCTTCGTCGAGCGCTTCGTCGACGCCCTCAACAATGACGAGGACTTTCAGGAGACCGCCGGATCCTTCTCCGAAACCATCGAGCTGCGGTGCCTCGACACGCCCGACGCCGAGGACGTCTCCGCCACGTATGCGTTCGAGGAGGGTCGGATCGTGGACGTGGATCTCTGGATCGACGAGGCGCCCTCCGAGCAGATGCGGGCGGAGGAGGTGGACACCGGCGCGATCATGGCCCGGGCCACGGCGCCCTACGACGTGTGGGTCCAGATGGACAAGGGCGAGATGGGGGCCGCCGAGGCGATCGCCTCCCCGGACTACCAGATCGACGGCTCCATGATGCAGGTCATGTCAAACATGGGCGTCTTTCGGGGGATGATGTCCGTCGCGGCCGACGTGGAGAAGACGTACTGACTGATGCGTGAGGAGTGAAGAGTGACGCGTGAAGAGTGACGAGTGATGCGCGTGAGGCGGGTGCGACGTGAGGGAAAATAGGATTCGATGGAGCAACGATGGCCTCGCCGACTGTACTCATCGTGGGCGGCCCGAACGGAGCGGGCAAAACCACCCTCGCGGAGCCGTACGCCGAGCAGAAGGACCGGCCCTATCTCGCCGCCGATCGGATCGCGTCGGAGCTGAACCCGGAGGACCCGTACGCCGCGCGGGTCGAGGCCGGCCGGCAGTTTCTCCGACGGCTCAATGCGTTCATTGAGGAGCGGACCTCGTTCGTCGTCGAGTCGACGCTCGCCGGACGGAGTCTGGCCCGCTCCATCGACCGCATGAACGAGGCGGGATACATCACCCGTATCGCATTCGTCGTCCTCGACTCGGCCGACCTGTGTGTGCGCCCGCGTGCAGGAGCGGGTGCGGAAGGGGGGGCACCACGTTCCGGACGCAGACGTTCGCCGCCGGTACACTCGGAGCAAGAAGAACTTCTGGACGTTGTATCGCCCGACGGCGGATCGATGGCATCTCCTCTTGAACGCAGAAGACGGATTCGTGGACGTGGCGACCGCAACGCCGACAGATACCTTTGTGCTAGACGACGACGCATTCGATGCCTTTCATCGAGACCTCTCGACCCGCCATGGCTAATAGTGTCGCTCGAAAGGAAATTCCGACGGAGGTGCTGAGGGAAATGATGGAGTTGAAGCGGATCGGTACTCGGTCGGCCCGAAAAGCGCAAGAAGAGAACCGTCGGCTCGGCATCCCGAACGCCTATTCCCGGAACGGCACCTTCTACTTCGAGCTGCCGGACGGGACGATCACGCAGGAGGATCCCTTCGTCGTGGAAAATGCCGATGAGTAGTCCGACGAGGGACATCAGGAACGGACAGTGCAAACTTCTGGCAACACAGCGCAAGACCTATGAGCGACGACACGCCGGAGATCACCGTTACCCGCGGAAAACGACACAAGAGATCCGAACGCAGCAGGACGTCATCCTCGGCGACTCGTTCGCCGTCCTCGGGCCTAGGCTTGCCAGGATTGGGAACGGTCGTTTCGGGCGCAATCCGCAGCGCGCACAACGTATGGCGGGCGGGACTTGGCGTCGTCGCGGTGGTCCGTGATGCCGGGACACAGGTGTTCGATGCCCTCGTTGAGGAGGGCAAATCGTGGGAGCAGGCCCAGCGCGAGCGCCGGCAGAGGACGAGCCGGCAGATGCGGCGGATGTCTGAAGAGGGCGACGCGGCGGACGCGATTGAGGAAAGGGTGCGCGACGAGGTGAACGAGGTCCTCCGGCGCATCGGGGGGCCCGATCGCGACCGAATCGATGCGCTGCGCGACCGAATCGACGCCCTCGATGTCAAGATTGCCCGTCTCCGGGAGGCAGTGTTTGAAGCGCAGCGAGAGCGGGAGCCCTAAGTCCGACATCCGGCTCGTGCAGTTCTGCCGTGAGTCCCACGATTGGGCTCCCTGAGGCCCCGCACGGGCGGACGCGGCCCGATAAAGCAGTAGCATTCGGCGTTATTCTCCGGCGGCGCTCGCGGACGAGGTTGACGAAGAGCCCTCGTCGGCATTGGGCAAGAGGCCGTCCGCGAGGCGATCGAACTCCTGCATAAACCCCTCGACGATCGGCTCTGGATCCGGGACGAGCCCCGCGTCGCAGGCGATGCCGAGCCGCACCTCGCCGTCGTAGCTGAAGATGCTCACGCCTAGGCCCACGTGCCCGGCCCGCGGCACCCAGGGCATAATGTGCTGGATGCGGCGTCCCTCCAGGTGCAACGGTTCCTGCGGCCCCGGCACATTTGTCATCACCGCGCTCGCCTTGTTGCTGAAGTGGCGCACGGCCCGTTCCTCCACGCTCAGGGGCACGTAGCCGAGCCCTTCCAGCACGCTGAGTGCAGCAACCGCCTCCGCCGACGCCTTGATCTCGTCCATCTGTTGCTTCACCGTGAGCACCCGTTCAAGGCGGTTATCGAGCCCAACGGGCAGGTCCAAAAACACGAGCCCGAAGCGGTTGCCGAGTTGGAAGGCCTGCTCCGGCGGACGGAGGTTGACCGGGATTAGGGCGCGCGCCGTCTCTGTGTCGCCCAAGTCGTCACGCGTCTCGAAGTAGGACCGCAGCGCGCCCGCCACGGCCCCGAGCAGCACGTCGTTCACCTTCGCGTCGACGACATGCCCGATGCGTTTGATGCGCGCCAGGTCCAGGGGCTCAGACCACGTCGCCCGCTGCGCCACGCCGAGCTCGCCCTTGAGCAGGGTATTGGGGTCATCGGAGAGCGACAGAAACTTCGACAGGGCCGCCCCGAAGCTGAGGCCCTGCTTCACCCGCCGCAGAGCGTGAGACGGATTGATGAGCGACCGGGCGCTCTCCGTCAGCAGGCGCCGGCCCGTCGCCACAGTGCCCTGCACGGTTTTGATTGCGCCGCGCACCGCCCCCGGCAAGAGATGGGGCTGTTTGTCGGTGTCGGGAAACCGCGAGGGATCGAAGTACTCGTCGGTAAGGGAGAGCAGCACCTGCAACAGCGCCATCCCGTCGGCAATGCAGTGATGGAGCCGCGCGATGACGACGCTGCCGCGCCGATAGTCCTCGATGAGCTGCATCTCCCAGAGCGGCTTCTCCCGGTCGAGCGGATCGCTCATCAGCTCGCTCACCCGCGCCTTGAGCTCGGTTCGTCCCGCCTCGCCGGGCAGGGCCGAGCGGTGCACGTGCCGATCGAGGTCGAAGTGGGGATCGAGCTCCCAGTAGGGGGAGCCGTCAGGGTCGCGAACCCGCTGCCGAAACCGCGTGAAGCCGAGAAAGCGCTCCCTCAGGAGCTCCTTGAGCATGGCTACGTCCATCGGATCCTCGAGCACGAGGACAGCCGTGATCGTCATCAAATTCGTCGGCTCATCCATGCGCAGCCAGGCCGCGTCGACGCCGGAAAGAAGCTCCTGGGTTTTCATTGCGGGGAGCAGGGCCATGAAGGAAAGATGAGCGGGGGGCCAGCCGTCGGCGGACCGCCGACCGCAGTCGGCCGTCCTTCCCGGGAGTAGGTTGCGTCCCACAGAAATCGATCAGAGGGATTTCCTCCACGCACTCATCACGAGGATGTTGCGGGGGACCGGGAGCGGTACAGAATCTCGTCCACGGCGTAGACGGCGAGGCCGAGCGTCGTGAACGCGACGAGTGCGACGGCCGGGGCCCAGATGATGAAGCCGCCGACAATGCCGAGCGCCGCGCCGAGGTATTTGATGTAGTTGAGTTGTTTGTTGGTCGTGCGCCGGAGGAGCATCTCAAGCTGGCGCTCGTCGTATGCTCGCACGTTGTCGTAGATCATGGTCTCCACGTCGAGGGTGTCCACGAGACGGAGGATGATCCCGGTCAGCAGCTCCTCAACTTCTTCACTGCGGCGTTCGAGCTCGGTGGGGAGGCGGTCGAGCAGCGGATCGACTTCCTCAACGAGTGGGTCGATCGACGTTGGGAGGCGTCGGACGGTCTCGTGCAGCCGAGCGTGGAAGTCCTCCTCCCCGAAAAACCGATAGGCCCGCAGGGCCAGCCCCGACAGGCCGTCGCCGGCATGGGCCTCCACCTGCTGGGCGGTGAGGGCAACGATCCGCTCTTGCACTGAGGGCGTGGAGAGGATGTCTCGCAAAATCTTGCGGAGCAGGGCTTTGATCTCCGAGCGCACCGCCTCGTCGGTCATCACGTTGCCGGCCGCCGCCACGAGCCGATCGCGATACTGAGTGACCAAGCCGCTCTCACGGATTTTTTCTTTGATGATTCGCTTGTTGATGAGCTCGTCGCTCACCGCTTGGGCGAGGCGGTAGGCCACCCGCTCCCGCTGGGCCGGCACGAGCCCCTGGCCCACGAGGGGCCGCGGCTCTCGGGGCTGAAACAGCATCGTGATAGCAAGCCAGTTCGTCCCGAACCCCACGAGGCCGCTGACGGCGGTGAAGCGCAGCAGGTTCTCCAGGGGCACGGTGTACCCGACCACCGTCACGGTGACGCCGGGAAAGTCCCACACGAACGACACGGCGAAGAGTGCCCCCAGCGCCCACGGCAGGATCCGCAGGACGGGCAGCCAGCGGGCGTAGCCATCGACTTGGCGGGACGGCGGATCGATGGCCGTCCCATCCCCACGATCGCCGGGGCGGAGCAGATGACGCCCTGCCCTCCGGATCACCTTCCGCTGGAGGCGAGACCACGAGGCCTCGGCCGAGTCGGCCACTCCGTCCGACGCTTCCGCCTCCTGCGGGCGAGCGTCCGAGCCGGCGTCGAAATCAGCCATGTGCGGGGAACGGCTTCGTGCTGGGGAGTACACACGCTAGCCGAATCGAGGAAGGGGTAAGCCGCGATTGGCACCCGAGGCGCAAACCGCTCAACGCAAAATCCTCAGAGTCTGTTTGGTGGATCGATGTGCAGCTAAGACACAGTGGTCGAAGCCGCAAAAAGGTGCCCAAACGAGCCCTGTAGTGGGGGCCGAGCGAGAGCGAGGTCATGCCCCTGGTGAACTACCGGGCAAGTGTAGAAGGCTTTTTGCGCGAGGTCCACGAAGTCGCAGGCCACAGAACGTCTGCCAAACAGACTCTCAACGCACAACGCTAAAACACCTTCATGAGGGTCATGTCGTCCAGGTAGTGGTCGGGATTTCGCCGAACGTCCCGCAGCAGCGCATTGGTCTGAACCGCGACCGAATCGAGGCGCCGGTAGAGCCCGGGATCGTTGAGGAGGCGCCCGGCCGTGCCGCGGCCCTCGTTCAGCTTGGTCGCGATCGTGTCGAGGGTGGCCGAGGTGCGTTCGAACGACGCGAGGCTTCGATTGAGGCGGTCGAGCGACCGGTTGAGCCGCCCCACGGCTACGTCCAGCGAGTCGCCGTTTTCCTCCATGAACGCCTCCAGGTCGCTCGACACCGACCGCAGGTCCTGGAGGAGCGCGCGAATGGTTTCTTTCTCCGCGTCGGTGACCGACTCGATATCGCCCGTGATCTTCTGGACGGATGCCAGGGACCGACGCAGGTCGCTGTCGGGACTTCGGAGTTGCTGCCTCAAAGCCGCCAGGCTCGAATTCGCGCTCGTAAGCACGCTGTCCGTCTTGTTGATCAGCGCCGGGGCTTGCTCGGTAAGCCGGCTCAGGGAGGAGGTCGTCTCAGGGGGCGAGAGGGTCGTGCCGGGAGGAAGCCGTGGGTTGTCCCGTGGACCGGGGAGGATGGTGACGTGGACGCCCCCGAGCGCACTGAACCCCGAGACCTTAGCGTGCGACCCCTTCGGAATGTAGGAATCAGGCTTGAGTCGGAGTTGGACGCGCACTGTCTGCGACTTCGGGTC
>PXTN01000022.1 GCA_003022565.1 Bacteroidetes bacterium QS_3_64_15
CATTGACGGACAGGCGGGAACCCTGGTCGGGACCCAACGCGGAGAAGAAAACATCGAGCCGGAGCGGCAGTCCGAACTCGAAACGGGATTCGACCTTGGCCTCTTCGACCGGCGGGCCCGGCTCAGCTTTACGGTCTACCAGAAGACGATCACCAATCAGCTCCTTCGTCGCGAAGTTCCCTCGTCGACCGGCTATCAACTCGAAACCATCAACGCCGGGGAACTCGTCAATCGGGGACTTGAGACCTCACTCACACTACTCCCGGTCTCGAACGACGCGGTCGAGTGGCAATCGACGATCAACTTCTGGACGAATAATTCAGGGGTGAAGGAGCTTCCCGTCCCTTCGTTCCGGGCGGTGGGCGGGGGCTTCGGGGCGACTCTCGGAGAAGTTCGGATCCAGGAGGGGAGAAGTCCCACGCAAATCGTTGGAATCGACGACAGAGACGGCGATGGCACGCCGGACGGTGTCTTTCAGCTCGGGGACACGTCCCCTGAGTTCCAAATGTCGTTCTCGAACGAAGTTACGCTCTTCGACGGATTGAGTGCGTCGGTCCTCGCTCACTGGAAGAAGGGAGGTGACAACCTGAACCTGTCCGAGCTGCTCTTCGACCTGAACCGGACGTCGCCCGACTTTGACGAGGACGACAACGGGGACGGAACGCCAGACGGCATCGAGCGACTGAATAAGGTCGGCGTGTCAGCCGAACAGTTCGTCCAGGATGCGTCGTACTTCCGCCTACGCGAAGTTGGACTGTTCTACGAGTTTCCAGAGGGGCTCCTGACGAGCGTCTTTGACGGTACAGTTCGGCGGGTTCGCATGGGCGTGTCGGCCAACAATGTGCTGACGATCACGCCGTACAAGAGCTACGACCCGGAGGTCAATAATTTTGGAGCGACGCCTGTCTCCAACGGCGTAGAAGTGACTCCCTTCCCCTCATCGAAGAAGTTCTTCTTTCACCTTAACGTGGGACTGTAGATTCGACCCCTCCTCCCCCGCCGCTGAAAAGAAACGTTTTCCCCGCCATGTACGACGACCGCTCCGTCATCCCCTTCTGCCTTCCGAATCGCCCGTTCCATACAATGAGGTTGCGAGCCCTGTCTGTCGCTGTTTGTTGTGGTCTCCTCGTTCTCCTCTGGGCGGGGTGTGATTCCGTCAGTATCGACGAGCGCGAAGACCCGAATCGGCCCAGCTTGGAGGGAACCATTGAGAATCCGACGCGCGGAAAGATCGCGAACGTCGCGACTGGCGTCGAGGCCGGAATGCGGACGGACATTAACCTGTACCTCACGGACGTCGGCGTCATTGGACGAGAATACATTCGGTTCAGCGGATCAGAGCCTCGCTTTACGGCCGATCTGCTAGGAGGAGGCAGCTCGGTACTGGACAACAACACCTTCTATATCACGCGGCCGTGGGCGGAGCGATACCGGGTCGTGCGAAATGCAAATATCTTGATCAAGGCCACCGGCAACGCCCCATCCAGTGTCCTTAGCGACGCCGAGAAGGAAGCGGTTCGGGGATTTGCCCGAACCATAATTGGGTATCAGCTACTCCTTAACGCGAATCTGACCTTCCGCAACGGCATCCGTGTGGACGTGGCGGGGGACGAGCCGGGACCCGTCGTCGACTACAGCGCTGCCCTGCAGGCCATTGCGGATTCCCTCGACGCGGCCAGCCAGAGTCTGCAGGGGGGGAGTGACGAATTTCCGTTCACCCTATCGTCCGGATTTGACGGGTTCCATTCGACCGCCGCCTTCCGGACATTTAACCGGGCCCTTGCTGCGCGCGTAGCGGCCTACCAGCAGGATTACGAGCGCGTACTGGAGGTGATCGACGACTCGTTCGTCGATTCGGGCGCTTCTCTGAGGAAGGGGACCTACCACGTCTTCTCAACCGCCGCCGGGGACATGACCAATCCGTTCTTCCTCGATCCGCAGGCGTCCGGGGACCTCATCGCAGCCCATCCCAGCTACGTGGCCGACATCCGGGCAGACGACAATCGCATCGATAAGGTGGTCGAGCGGCTGGATTCCTTCGGGGCGGCCGGCCTTCAGTCGGACTGGGGGTTTGCGGTGTACGACGGCCCCACCGCTCCGATCCCCATCATCCGCAACGCCGAACTACTTCTGCTCCGGGCTGAGGCGAATCTGCTGAAGAGTTCCCCCGATCTCGACGCGGTGATCGAGGACCTGAACGTGATCCGCAACGCGGCCGGGCTTGGGGACTACTCGGGACCGGAGACCCAGGACGCGCTGTTCGACGAGCTCCTCTACCAGCGGCGCTATGAGCTGTACGGGGAGGGCCACCGCTGGATCGATGTGCGGCGCTTACTGGGAGACGATTGCGGCTCCGCCACCGACGATTCCTGCCTCGACGACGACCTTCCTCTCGACCGCGAAGGGGACAACGTCTGGCTGCAATTTCCCATTCCGGCAGACGAGAATACGGTCCGGACGCTGGACCGTCCATCCACCGGCACCATCCCCGAGCAAAAGCCTCACCAGTGATCCCGGCGGGGCTTTTGTCGTGGTTTCGTCGTTCTGGGGGGCGGAAGGGACACAACCCGGGCCGACACCGCGTGCAAAACACCTCATGTTTCTCCAAAACGTTGGTGCTGCCTGTCACTATGCCCGACCCGATCCGCATCCAGTTCGTGTGCCTCGGCAACATCTGCCGGAGCCCCCTCGCGAAGACCGTTTTCCGCGACAAGGTGGAAGCGGCGGGGTTGGAGGATCAGTTCGAAATCGTTTCTTCCGGTACCGCCGGCTACCACGTCGGCGACACGGCCGACGACCGGATGTGCGAGACGGCCCAGCGCAACGACCTGTCCCTTGAGGACCACCGCGCGTCGCAGTTCGAGGCTGAGGACCTAAAGCGGTTCGACCACATCTTCGTGATGGACAAGAGCAACCTGAACGACGTGCTTCACCTCGACGAAGACGACGAGTACGGCGGCAAGGTGCGCCTCTTCCGCGAGTTCGACCCCGAGCCGGATGACTACCAGGTGCCGGATCCCTACCACGGCGGCCGCAAGGGCTTCGAGCGCGTCTACGACATCGTGGAGCGCACGTCGGACATGCTCCTGCACCGCCTCGTCGACGAGTACGACCTGGAAGCTCACGTGAGCGATAGGCAGGAGAGCGGGGGAGAGCGAGGGAGCGTGGGGGAAGGGGGGAACGGGTGAGTGGGCGAAAGGGAGAACGAGTGAATGGGAGACGCGGAGACTGGGGAGAGCTGAGGAGGAAGGAGCGGGAAGACAAGTAGAAATGCGGTCTGCCCGCGCGTATGCTTGACCTCATCGTCGGAGGCAGCTACGCCGATACGCCCACACGCAAATACGCCCAAACGCAATCACACCCATACGCAGGATGGTACCGGACGCCCTTCGCGACACGCTGGGAGAGCGCCTCAACGTGGCTATTGAGTCGGTCGCGGCGGTCGGTGGGGGATGCATCGCCAACGCGTGCCGCGTGGAGACCGACGCGGCGCCGTTCTTCCTGAAGTACGGCGACGAACAGGTGGCGCGCACCTTTCCGGGGGAGGCGGCGGGCCTGGAGGCCCTTGGCGTAGCCGACAGTCCGCTGGCGGTGCCGTCTGTCCTCGACATGGCGCCCCCGTCGGACGGGCGGCCCGGCTTTCTCGTCATGGAGTGGATCCACGCCGGGCGCGAGGGCCGTCGCTTCTGGAAGCGGTTCGGCGAAGGACTGGCGGCGCTGCACCGCCACACCGCCGACGCGTACGGGTTCGAGCAGGACAACTTCATCGGCCGACTGCCCCAGTACAACGAGTGGACCGACGAGTGGCCTGCGTTCTTCCGCGAGCAGCGGCTGGCACCGCAGGTGGAGATGGCCCGGGAGCGGAACCGGTGGCGCAGTGCCTGGAACCGCCCGCTGGAGGCGCTCTACCGCCGTCTCTCCGAAATGCTCCCCGCCACCCCAGAGCCGTCGGTGCTGCACGGGGATCTCTGGAAGGGGAACTACATGGTGACAGCCGTGGGCGACCCTGCTCTCATCGATCCCGCCACGTACTACGGCCACCGCGAGGCCGACCTGGCCATGACGGAGCTCTTCGGCGGATACGACGATCGCTTCTACGAGGCATACCGGGCAACGTGGGGGCTGGAGCCCGGCTACGACACCCGCCGCGATGTCTACAACCTCTACCACCTCATCAACCATCTCAACCTGTTCGGCGGGGGCTACGCGGGTCGCGTCGAGCGAATCCTGAGCCGGTTCGGATAGGCCGCTACACGAGCCGGTCGCGGATCTCCGACGCGTAGGAGCGGCTCACCCGCACCTTGGTGCCGTCGTCGAGGACGGCCTTGTAGCCGCCCGAGCCGTCGCTGTAGAGATGATCGATGGCGGGGAAGGCGAGGATGTGGGAGCGGTGGACGCGCATGAACCGCGCCGGATCGAGTCGCTCCTCCAGGTCGCCGATGCCCATCGACGAGAGGTACGTCTTCGCGTCCGTGTGGAGCTCCGAGTAGTCGCCCGCCGCCTCGATCCAGCGGATGTCCTCGGGGTTCACGGGGATGATTTTGTCGCCGTGGCGCACGTATAGGCGCTCGGGGGCGTCCTCGTCGCTGCCCTTCGCTTCCTGGAGCAACGCCGCGAGGCGGTCGCCGTATTCGTCGTCGTCCTGATCGTGACGCTCCAGCGCCCGCTCCACAGCCTTCTGGAAGCGGGCCTTGCTGTACGGTTTGAGGAGGTAGTCGACCGCCCCCGCGTCGAAGGCCTCGATCGCGTACTCGTCGTAGGCGGTGGAGAAGATGATGTCGGGCAGCACATCGATCCGCTCCAGCACGTCAAAGCCGTCGAGCCCCGGCATCTGCACGTCGAGGAAGACGAGGTCCGGGGCCGTCTCGTTGATGGCCTCGATGGCCTCCCGACCGTTTGTGCATTCGCCGATGGGGGTGATTCGGTCCACGTCTTCCAGGTACTCCTGGATGAGATTGCGGGCGGGCGGTTCGTCGTCGACGATGAGGGCTCTCACTGGTTTGGGTTGAAGGTTGGAAGGCTGAAGGTGCAGGAGGTTAGGAGCCGGCGGTGTCTTCTCTGGGGATGGAGAACCAGACGGTGAAGCCGGTCGGGTCGTTTTCGGCGGTGTGGAGGGTGGCGTCCGGGCCGTAGGTGTGCTGGAGGCGCGTATCGGTGTTGGCGAGGCCGGTGCTGTCGTCCGAGACTGAAAGCGGATCCTCGTCGCCAGGACCCACGCCGGTGTCCTCCACGCGGACATCCAGTCGGTCGTTCTCGGCGGTGACCTCGACGGTGACGGTCCCGCCTTCTTCGCTCGGGGCAATGCCGTGGCGCAGCGCGTTTTCCACGAGCGGCTGCAGCACCATCGGCGGCACCGGCGTGTCCAGCGCGTCCTCGTCGGCGTCGACCGCGACGGAGGCCTCCAGTCGGTCCGAAAACCGATGCCGCTCTAGGCCGAGGTATCGGCGCGTAAAGTCGATTTCGTCGCGGAGCGGGACGTGGTCGCGGTCCGAGCCGTCGAGGGCGTAGCGCATCATGCCGGATAGCTTCGCAATCATCTCTCGGGCCTGTTCGGGATCCCGCTTGAGGGTGGCGCTGATCGAGTTCAGGGTGTTGAACAAAAAGTGGGGATTGACCTGCGCCTTCAGCGCAGCAAGCTCCTGCTCCCGGGCGGTGGCCAGCAACTCGGTGGCCTGTTGCTCCTTAAGGCGGAGGCGCTGGACGTTGCGGACGAGGTGGTAGATGGCAAACTGGATGATGTACAGTGTGGCGTGTGTCACGAGGAGCCATGGATAGCGGCTCACCAGGGTTTCGGCGGTGCCCTCGGGCGCGCCCAGCCGGGCGGTACCGATGAACGCCTCCACCGTGCCCCACGTGTAGAGCGGAGCGAGGACGAGGTGGGCCGCTAGGATCCACCCCCAGTGCATCGTATCCATTTCTCGAACGACGAGCCACCAAATTGGGAGGCTCGCGAGCGCCATGATCAGACTCTCGAGCGACTGTCCGATCAGCACTCCGACGAACGGCGCGCCCTCGGCCTGCGTGATGACGGCTGACAACAGCACGGTGTAGAGCACCCAAAGGCCGGTCGTGATGCCCACACCCGCCCCCGTGATCCGTAGCTTGGGGAGGGACGGGGTCGTGTCGAGAGCCGCGGTGAGCGTGTCGGAGCCGCGTTGCATGGCGGGGTCGTGTCAGGAGACACCGTTGATGAGAGCAAGAGGGAAAGAGCGAGGCCTAGGAGCGGTCAGGTCCACCGGAAGACGTAGGCGCCGACCCCGGCGCAGGCGACTCCCATCCCGACGAGCACGAGCGACGAGGAGCCGTTCCACTGGCCCTGCAGCCAGGCGGCCTGCAGGAGGCGCGCAGCGTGCGTGAGAGGGAGGGCCAGGCTTGTGGTCTTCAGCCACTCGGGAAACAGGAACTGCGGAATGGCCGCGCCCGACAGGAAGAGCATCGGAAAAAAGAGCGCGTTGCCCACTGCCTGGGCTGCCCGCACCGTCGGGAGGACGGCGCCCAGGAGGAACCCGACGGCCAGGAAGCTGAGTCCGGCGAGCAGCAGGGCGCCGAGGGTCAGGAGAAGACGCTCCGGCAGCGGCACCCTGAACACCCACAGCGCAGCGCCCGTGAGGAGGAGGGTGCTCGCAATCAGCATGGCGAGATGAACGACGGCCTGGGCCCCCAGTACCGCCGCAGGCCGGAGCGGCGTGACCCGAAATCGCCGTAGGATACCCTGATCGCGGTAGACGGCCAGCGCGGTGGGCAGGCCGAGAAGGCCGAGTGAGCCGATCGTGAGGGCCACGTAGCCGGGGAGGGCGTACGTGGTGTAGCCCACCTCGCCGGGGGCAGATCCGGGACCGTTGCCGAAGATGGCCCCGAACGCGAACAACAGGAGCAGGGGAAACGCCACGGTGAAGAACGTGGCCATCGGCTCGCGGAGGAAGAGCTTCGTCTCGGTCCAGGTGAGGGTTAGGAAGGCCTTCATCGGGTTGAGAGAGCTTGGACGGAGGTGCTGAGGGAGAACCGTGAGCTGCCTCCGGTCATGAGTTCGAGAGTCATGAGTTGATGAGTCATGAGTTAATGAGTCATGAGGGCTCCTTTTCTGGATGTAAAGCTTCAGTCTGGACCTGTGTGGATGAGAGATCGTTGGCGATGGTGAGGAAGACATCCTCCAGGGTGGCGCGCTCGGCATGGAGGTCATCGGGGATGGCGTTTTGGGCGGCAAGGTGGCGCACGACGCTCGTCAGCAGGTCCTCACGGCCTCGGACGCGAACCTCTCCGTCGCGTCGCGCAACCTGCGTCACACCGTCTGCGTCGCGGAGGGGCGCCGGGTCGAAGGCGGGCGGGGCGGCGAACCGCACCCGGTAGGGGGCGTCGAGCCGGTCGATGAGGGCCGCCGGCGCATCGAGCGCCACGCAGCGGCCCTCGTGCAGCAGGGCTACCCGGTCGCAGAGCGCCTGCGCCTCGTCCATGAAGTGCGTGACGAGGACGACGGTGGTGCCCTCGGCCCGCAGCTCGCGGATGAGATCACGTGTATCGCGGCGGGCCTCCGGGTCGAGCCCGGTCGAGATCTCGTCGAGCACCACGAGGTCGGGATTGTGCAGGAACGCAAGGATGACGAAGAGACGCTGCTGCTGCCCGCCCGAGAGCGCCTCGAACGGAGTGGTGCGCTCGTCGGCCAGGCCCCAGCGGTCGAGCAGGGCGTCCGGGGCCCGCGTTTCGGAATAGAAGCTCCCGAACAAATCGAGGGCTTCCGCTACGGTGATCCGTGATGGCAGGGCGGCCTCCTGAAGCTGGGCCCCGACCCGGTGAGCGAGGTCGGGAGGGTTGTCCTGGGGAGTCATGCCGAGCACTTGTACGGATCCCGCGTCGGGCCGGCGGAGGCCGAGCAGGCATTCGACAGTTGTCGTCTTGCCGGCCCCGTTCGGGCCGATGAGGCCGAAGATCTCGCCCGGCTCGACCTTGAGGGAGAGGTCGTCTACGGCGACGGTGGCCCCGTAGGTTTTCCGAAGTGATTGGATCGAAAGGGCCGTGTCCATAGCAGGGGAGGGAGAGCGGAAACGGGCGACGCAGAGGCACTATCCTGTTTTCTTGTCGAGCTTCGGCAGAAGGACGTACTTCACCCAGCCGTAGTCGGGATTAACGTCGAGGGCCTTCTCAAACGCCGTGCGGGCCTGGTCGTACCGCTCGGCATTCATGTGGGCGATTCCGATCCAGGCATGCGCCTCGGCGTGGCCCCAGTTGGGCTTCAGCGGGTCATTGACCGACTCTTGCTCGGCCAGGCGGGCGGCCTTCTTAAACTTCTCGAGAGCCTGCTCCTTGTCGCCGCCGAACATGCTGAGCGTGAAGTAGTCCTGGGTACCACTGATGATCCAGACCCGTGGATTCTTCGGGGCCAGCGTCATCGCCTTCTCCATGGCCTCGCTGGACTTCGGACCCAGGGACATGCCTTGCATGGGATTCATTCCCATCATTTGGCCGTAGCACCCGGTCAGAAGGGCCCAGGCGTCGGCCATTGTCGAGTCGATCTTTGTGGCCTGCTTCAAGTGGTCGATGGCGTCTTCGAGAACCGGCTCGCGTCGGTCTTCGGCGTCCTCGGGGAATTGGTTGTTCAACCGATAATTGGCCAGTGCGGCGTAGTAGTGCGCGAGGGCCTGATGCTCGGCGGCGCCGGTCGCCCGCTTGAAGAGGGCGCGGGCCTGCTTCAAAGAATCGACCGAGCCGCGATTGGTCCCGCCTTCAAGGAGGGTTTTTCCTTTCAGGATCAGGGAGTCGGTGGGCGCCTCGTCGAGCACGGCGGCGATGCGCTCCCTCTCGATGCGAAGGGCGCCACGCCGCACCGTCTTCGTCGCTGGGTTGACGAGGCGGGCGTCCGTGAGGAGCAGCGGGGGCGTCGAGTCGGGTGTGGGCTGAGCGGTGCTCCCGGGTGGAAGCCCGAGCAGAACAGCGAGGAGGACAGAGGGCGTCACGAGTTGGTGAGTCATGAGTTGGCGGATCATGAGTGAATGAGTCATGAGTCAGCGAGTCACGAGTGGGTCTCTGTGGTTGCCGCGAGCAGACCGAAGACCGTTCAGAGGGTGAGGGTGAGGCCGACGTACACGGATCGGCGGAAGTCTGTCGTGCGGTCCCGTCGCTCCGAATAGTCGGGGGAATAGGTCACGTCGACGACGTTCGCGCGGTCGAGCGCGTTGTTGAGAGCGGCGTAGACGACGACGTTCTGCTGTCGGTTGAAGGGCCAGAAGTAACTCATCTGGAGGTCGAGGCGGTGGTAGGCCGGAAGGCGTTCGCTGCCCACCGGTCCGTCGATTGGCAGAAACGCGCCCGAGCCGAGCTGCACACGGCCGACGACCGGCGTAAAGGGCTGTCCGGTCGTGCACCGATACGTGCCGCCCACGCGAATCCCGTCGATCACGCGCACCTTCCCGACGGCCGTGATCTGGTGGGTGAGGTCGAAGGGGGCCGGGCCCTGTTCGAGCTGAACCGTGCGGCCCCGGTCGCGGGCCTGGGTCCGCCAGGAGCGGAGGAGGCTGTAGGAGGCCCATCCGTTGAACCGGGTCTCGAGAAAGGCCCCGTACTTGGCGAAGAGATCGACGCCCTGGGCAAATCCGGTGCCGGTGTTGGCAAAGCGCGAGTCGCCGGTGCGGACCACGAGGTCCCGGTACGGCTTGTGGTAGGCCTCGGCCCGCAGCAGCAGGTCGTCCCGCTCGTGCCGCAGGCCGAGGACGACGTGCTGGGCCCTCTGAGCGTCGAGACTATTCTCGCCGAGGTGCTCGTTGAGGGTAGCCAGCTCGGGAAACTGGTGGTAGAGGCCCCAGGCCGCCCGGAGCCGGGTATGGGACGAGAATTGCCAGAATAGAGCTACGCGCGGATCGACGGTCGGGCCGCCCGCTCGGCTCTGGTGGTCGGTTCGGACGCCAATGCGGGCGGTGAGAGGAGAAAACACACTCGACACGAGCTCGGCGTACCCGCCGCTACGAGTGGCCCACAGCGTCTCCTCGACCGACCGGGTCGGGGCTCCGGGGCGCACGACGTCCGGTTGGGTGGGGAGGGTGCCCTCGAACTGATACCGGCGACGCTCGACCGTGCCCCCGGTCCGGACCGTCCAGTTTTCGGTCGTCCGCGTCGCGTCGACGCGGAGCCTGGCGGACGCATCCGTTGGAGCCAGGTTGAGGGCCCCAAATCCTTTCTCCGTAGTGTGGATGCTCCCCGAGGCGCTCGACTCGACCGTCCATCCCCCGGCCTGAGCGGTCCACTGCAGGTTGTAGAGCTGACTGGTCTCCTCGCTCCGATAGACCCCGGAATACGCCCCTTCCGTCGTCTCCACCCCAACGCGGTTGTGGCGGGCGAACGCGAAGAACTTGAGTTGGCCAGTGTCACTGTAGTCCCAGGTGAGCCCCACGTTGCCGTCTATCCCCTGGGGAACCGTGGCATAATCGTCCCGCTCGCCGTTCACCCGAAAGAGAACGCCGGTGAACGAGCGGTTGCCGGAGACGCGGATGCCCAGTTCATCTTCGATGAGGGGCTGGTCGATGGAGAGGGAGGCGGCGGCCAGGCCCAGGTTGAGGTACTGCCGGGCCTGCGTGGGCCGGTCCTGCGACTCCATTGCCAGGACGCCGGAGAGGGCATTCCCGTACTCGGCGGAGAAGCCGCCCATTGAGAACTGCGTGCCGTCAACGAGGAAGGGCGGCACCGCCCCGAAGGTCCCGCCCGCAGGCGATTCGTACCGGTATGGGTACTGGACCGTCGCCTGATCGAGGAGGACTTTGGTCTCGGTCACGTCGCCGCCGCGCACGAACAGGCCGGCCCCGTCGCCCGGGGCCGCCACGCCCGGAAACGCCTGCAGGGCGCGGAGGAAATCCCCCGCCGCACCGGGCGTCGTGACCGCCTCTGTGGGATCGAGGGTCGTGGTTTCGCTCGGGCCTGTCGAGTAGGTCCCTGTGACCACCGCCCCGTCGAGCTGCACCTGCGACGACGAGAGTGCAAGCTGGACCGTGGTCGTGTCGCCGGGGGCGAGGCGGACGGTTTGTTCGGCCGTCTCGTGCCCCACCGCGGAGGCGCGCAGCGTGACGGTTCCGTGCTGCCGGGTCCGAAAGCGGAAGCGGCCCGTCGTGTCCGTCGCCGCGCCATCGGCCGAGCCCACCAGGCGCACATTGGCGTAGGACACAGGGGCGCCCGTCGCGTCCAGCACCCGCCCCTCCACGACGGCGGGCTGGGCGGCGGCCGCGAGAGGCAAAAGCACGAGAAGAAGGACGAGACCTCCGGCGAGTCGGGGACGCATGGCGAGGATGATGGGCAAGGGTCAGATCGTCCACATCGTCACCCTCGCATATTCGCCGCACGGGTCTCCCGTTTGGGGTTTCTCGACGGATGGTGTCTCCAGTCGACGAGCCGAACGCCTCCGGTGAAGAACAGAGACTGCTCGAGGAGCTTCGTTCAGCCGAGCGCGATCAAAAACCCGATGGCCGCACAGACGGCGGAGAGGGCCGCAAGCGCCAAGAGATGAATGAACGACAGCGTGTCCCCGTTCGTCCTGTCGTCCGGCAGGTCGTCTTCAGAGACGGGCGCAGGCGCGGGGCTCTCGGCCCCGGCCACGACGAGGCAGCCCACTTGTCGGGGATGGTCCTGCACCCAGGCACGGGGCGGCACCCCGCGCAGGACCCAGAGAATGAGGAGGTCCCCGGCTGCGGCCACCAGCATCAAAAAGCCGTAGAACGTGGCGAGCCAGATGCCCGTCGACACGCCGAGCGCGAGGGGGCCGATGCCCAGCACGAGCCCCGGTAGGGCAAGCGCGACGCGGTAGGCGCGCGCCCGGGTCGGCACCGTGCACTGGGCAAACGGCGTGAGGGCCTTCCAGTGTATGCCAAACCGAACGTCGTCCCACGTGGCCTCGCCCCGCACGTGGCCCAGTCCGTGAAGCCCTTCGTGAAGCACAACCCCCAGCACAAATGCGCCGCAGAACAGCAGAATGGACCCAAGGCCAGTCGGAAACGGCGTCTCCGGGAGGCCCCACAGCGCGAGATGGGGACCGAGGGCGAGCAGGGCGATGGGGGCCAGCAGGGCCGCCGCTCTCACCTGGGCCTCCGCGGGGGGGAGGACGGCCCGGGACGGCGGGCGCTCTAGATTGGGGGGTCTGGATGAAGCGGGCTTGTTCGTACCGTCGATCGTGCCAGAATGGATTCGTTTTGAAAGGCGACGTGGACCTTCGGACCCGAGGAAACGACGCTGCGCGGTCTACTCGTACCCGGATGCGAGCATCAGGGTTCGAAGGCGGGAGCGCTTCAATGGCTCAGTTCAGCAGGGACATACCGTTCAGGAATGGGTCCATGAGCCCTGTCGTTCTCAGTCTCGTCGGGTCGGACGCCCGAGAACGATGCTCTCGTGCGGTGCGAGGTCCTCCCGGTCTGGGATCATCCCTGGCTTGATTGTTCTGCGTCCCGCGTCTTCCGAAGATAGTCGTCGACGGCGTCGTTCACGTACTTCACGTCGCGCCCGATCCGGCGGAGAAACGCCGCGGCCGCGGCGGCGCGGGCACCGCTCTGGCAGTGCACCAGCATCGTCGCGTCGGACGGAAGGTCCGCCGCGTACTCCGGCATGCGCGTGTACGAGGCGTTGAGGGCCCCGTTCACGTGACCGTCCTCGTACTCCGATCGGTAGCGCACGTCGAGCACCGCCGTATCGTCCCGGTGCCGTAGCGCATCGACCTCGTCGAAGGTAATTTCATCGATCGCCGCGGCGGCCCCCCCGGCCTCGAAGTAGTCCTGCAGCGTCTCGGTCTCGGCGAAGCCCACCACGTCATCGTACCCGATGCGAACGAGGTCGCGAACGGCCTCTTCGACCTCCGCCTCGTCCACGATCAGAACGATCGGCGTCGTCGCGTCCGTCACCAGCGAGCCGACCACCGTGTTGAAGGTGTTGTTCATCGGCGCGTAGAGCGAGCCTGGAATGTGGCGGGCCATGAAGGCCGAGCGGTCCCGCCGCGTGTCGATGACGAGCGGAGTGTCCGCGTCGGCCAGGTTGACCAAGTCGCTCGCCGTGAGCGTTTCGGGCGTCGGCAGCGTCTTCAGGAGGGGCGGCCCGCTTTTGTTGTCCCGTTTCATGCGGGCGAAGTACATCTGCGGCTCCGGCTGGTCGTCGAGGATGGCGTCGACAAACGCGTCTTCGCCCTGTCGCGCGGCGTCGATCATGGGGTTGAACTGCGTCTCGTACCCGACGGTGGAGTGGGGCACCGCGCCGAGCGCCTTCCCACAGGCCGACCCGGCGCCGTGGCCCGGCCACACCTGCAGGTGATCGGGAAGCTCCAGGAAGCGCTGGACGGACCGGTAGAGCGCTCGGGCGGACGGCTCCATCGCCCCCTCCACGTCGGCGGCCGACTCCAGGAGGTCGGGCCGGCCGAGCGACCCGACGAACACGAAGTCGCCCGTCAGGATGCCCATCGGCGCGTCCGCCCCGCCCCCAGTGTCCGTCACCAGAAAGGACAGGTGTTCGGGCGTGTGCCCCGGCGTGTGCAGGACTTCGATCTCAATGTTGCCGACGCGGAAGACCTCTCCGTCGTGCAGCCACTCGACATCATCTCCCTTTCCCGAGTCGGTCGGCCATTCATATTTCCAGTCCACATCGCCTTCGTCCGAGAGGTACAACGTCGCCCCGATCCGCTCGGTGCACTCGCGGGCGCCGGAGAGAAAGTCAGCGTGAATGTGGGTTTCGGTGACGGCGACGATCTCGACGCCCTCCGCGTCGGCGAGGTCGAGGTACCGGTCGATGTCGCGCTCCGGATCGACGAGAAGCGCCTCGCCGGTCTGCTGACAGCCGATGAGGTAGGCGTACTGGGCAAGTGTCTCGTCAAAGATCTGTCGGAAGAGCATGGGGGGAGGAGGTCGGTCACAAAGGATGCCGTGATCTCGTCTTCACAGAGCCACGAAGGATGATGCCTGCGCTCGGAATTGGTCGACATCGATCTGAGTGCCCCGGCGGCGGACAAATCGTCGTTCGCTCCTTCGACAGGGCACAGGGAACCGATTGGTCGGCCGCAAGAGCCATCGATCCACGCTCCATCGTTGTGTGTTGCACGAACGCCCTGCGCGCCAGAATGATGCCTCCACGCGGGCTACGACATCAGCCGGAGCAGGTCGGTGAACACGCCCGCCGCGGTGACCTGGGGGCCGGCCCCGGGGCCCTGCACGATGAGCGGCGTCTCGTCGTAGCGGTCCGTCTGGAAGCGGACGATGTTGTCGGTGTGGCGGATGCGGGCGAAGGCGTGGTCGACGGGATAGCGACGAAGGCGTACCGAGGCGTCCCCGTTCCGCGTTACGCTGCCCACGAAGCGGAGCACCTTGTTTTCGGCCTGAGCGTCGCGCAGGATTTTGGTCATGTCGGCGTCGTGCTCCGGCAGGCGCTCCAGAAACGTTTCAATGGATCCGTCCCGGAGCGGCTCGGGCACGAGCCCGTCCACGGCCACCTGGTCGAGCTCCAGCGGCACCCCCATCTCGCGGGCCAGGATGACTACCTTTCGCGCCACGTCCATGCCGGAGAGGTCGTCGCGCGGGTCGGGCTCGGTGAATCCTTCCTCCTTGGCCTGCCGCAGGATGGCCGAGAAAGGACGGTCGCCGTCGAACGCGTTGAAGAGGTACGACAGCGTGCCGGAGAGAATGCCCTCGATCCGGTGCACCTGATCGCCCGTCTCGGTGAGGCTGTTGAGCGTTTGCAGAATCGGAAGCCCCGCCCCGACGGTGGTTTCGTACAGGTACCGAGGACCGGGCCCCCGGCGGGCCGCCTGAAGGCTCCGATACGCGTCCCACGACTCGGTATTGGCCTTCTTATTTGGCGTGACGACGTGAATGCCGCGCTCCAGCCACGCCTGGTAGCGCTGCGCGACGACCGCGCTGGCCGTGCAGTCGACAATCACGGTGTGCGGGTGGTACTCGGTCTGCACGTGATCGACGAACGCGTCGAGATCGGTTGAGGGGGCGTCCGCCAGGTCGTTGCGCCACGTGTCGAGTTCAAGGCTTCGCTCGGCCCGAAGCATCTTCGAGGAGGTGGCGATGCCGCGCACCCGAAGGTCGATGTCCTCCTCTGCGCGCAGCCGGTCGGCCTGGTCGTGGATCTGGTCGAGGAGCGCGGCCCCAACGTTGCCCGCCCCAATGACGCCGATCGACAGGGTGCGCTTCGACAGGTAAAAGCCCGCGTGGGCGGCCCGGAGGGCCCGGCGGGCGTCGTCGCCGTCCACTACGGCGGAAATGTTGCGCTCCGAGGAGCCCTGAGCAATGGCGCGCACGTTGACGCTCGCATCGCCCAGCGCCCCGAAGAACGTGGCGGCGACGCCGGGGGTGCCCGCCATTCGATCGCCCACGACGGCGAGGATGCTGCAGTCGGGCGTCACGTCGACCTGCTGGATCTGGCCGCGGTCCAGCTCGGCGTAGAAGGCCTGCTCGGCCGTCGCGCGCGCCACGTCGGCCTGGGCCTGCGGCACGGCGAAGCAGATTGAGTGCTCGGAGCTGCCCTGCGAGATAAGGATGACGGACACGCCCTCGGCCTCCAGCGCGTCGAAGAGGCGTCGCGCGATGCCGGGCACCCCAATCATGCCACTGCCCTCCAGGTTGAGGAGGGCCACGTTGTCGATCGTCGAAAAGCCCTTCACGACCAATGCGCCGTCGCCGTCGAGGTGGATGCGGGTGCCGGGCCGATCGGGCGCAAACGTGTTGCGGATCGTGATGGGAATCTCGTGCTCCACAGCGGGGGCCAGCGTACGCGGGTGGATGACGCCGGCGCCGAAGTAGGCCAGCTCCATCGCCTCTTCGTAGGAGAGCGAATCGAGACGCTGGGCGTCGGGGACGTACCGGGGATCGGCGCTCATGACGCCGTCCGTGTCGGTCCAGATGGTGAGGGCCTCCGCCCCGAGCAGCGACGCGAAGATGGCGGCGGAGTGGTCCGAGCCGTTGCGGCCCAGTGTGGTGGGCACCCCGTCGGGCATGACGGCGATGAAGCCGGTCGCCACGATCACGTCGGCGTCCTCGTGGTCGGCCCGCCACTTGGCGAATCGCTCGCGCGTGTCTGCCCAGTCCACCACCGGGCCCAGCTCCTCGTGGGTGATGACGAGCACCTCGCGGGCGTCGCACACGGCTGCCGACAGGCCCCGATCGCAAAGCACCCCACCCAGCACCCGGGCAGACCACAGCTCGCCGTAGCCGGCCACGAGGTCGCGCGTCGTCGAGGGCGCGGTCCCCATCAGTCGAGTGGCGCGGAGCACGTCGGCTAGATCGTCCACGTCCCGGTCCAGGGTCTCCGTCAGAGAGGCCGCGGCCGGTCCACTCAGCAGGTCCGTTACGACGGCCTTCTGGTCGTTGCGGAGGACCTGGAGATGAGCGGAGAGCGCCTCGTCATCGGTGTGGGCGCGCTCGGCGAGGTCGAGCAGGCGATCGGTCACGCCGCTCATTGCTGAGACGACGACCGCCAGGGGGGGCTCGCGGGCGTCGAGGAGGGACGCCACGTGCTCGATGCGGTCCGGATCGGCGAGGCTTGTACCGCCGAATTTGTGGACCCGCCAGTCGGCGGACGCGGGAGTGGTCGGTTCCATACAGGGACGTTTGGAGGTGTGTGCGTGTGAGCGGTGTGCGTCGGGGCGTTGCGTTCACAAACGCCGACGCGCCCCGCACGCCCATGCACTTCCTGGATCGATAGGGCAGAGTGAGGGCTACAGTCAGTCCGTACCCAGCTTCGCAACGACGCCCCTCAGGAGACGATGCAGCTGCGAGCGGGCGGTCCGAAGGCTCGTGCCCTCCTCGGCGGGGGCGGGCGGGTCGTCGTCCGTCAGGTGCCGTTCGGTGAGGAGGGCGACGGCCATGACCTGCACGTCCATGTGACGTGCCGCGATGACCTCCGGTACGATGGTCATGCCCACGGCGTCGGCCCCCAATCGGCGTCCCATCCGGTGCTCGGCCGTCGTCTCACGGTTGGGGCCGAGGAGGGCCAGGTAGATGCCCTTCTGCAGCGACAGGCCCCGGTCCCGGGCCACGTCGCCGGCCACCCGCTGGAGCGACGGATCGTAGGGCTCGGTCATGTCGGGAAAGCGAGGCCCCCAGTCCTCCACATTGGGCCCAACGAGCGGGTTGTGTCCCTGAAAATTGATGTGGTCGGTCAGCAGCATCAGGCCGCCGCGTGCAAACTGCGGATTTACGCTCCCCGCCGTCCCCGTCAGGAGCAACGTGTCGATGCTGGCAGCGGCAAGCATGCGGACGGGGAAGGTGACCTCGCGGGGCGTATGGCCGTCGTACAGGTGCCGGGGCTGGCTCAGTTCGAGGACGGACGTTCCGCCGAGCGTTCCCATCGTGAGTGTGCCCTCCGACGCCGGAAAATGAGGAAGCTCGGTGAAGGAAAGAGGAGTTTCGATCCGCTCCTCGTTCAGAACAGCGTCGAGGGCAGTGTCGTGCAGAATTCCCACGGCGGGAGACGACGGGAGGCTTGGGAGGGCGGAAGCGGCTTCTTCCACCTGTCGCCGGTAGGCAGCCGTGCCCTCGGCGGTGAGTGCGGACGAATCAGAGGCCGTGGACATACGAGGGCGTTGAGACGTGACCAGTGCAAATTCGGAATCGGGGCGGAGTGAGGGGGGGTGAATCCGTGAGTCGCGGGCTGGGCTGAAGGGGGAGGACAGGCGTTGCAGACCGCCCGGCGAAGGACGCGGCGACGGGACTCGTGCGCCGACGGTGAGCCGCGGTGGAATGAGGGCTACTCCTACCCGAGTTTGGGGGGTTCTGAGTTGAGAGAGGGAGGAATCGGCCCCCAGCAGAGACGGTGCGTTCGGAAGAACCTGCTCGCGGCTGCCTCTCCCGGAATGCTCAATCCGGATTCCCAAGTGCGAGTCACTCCTCCATGTCATCGAGGATGTTCCAGATCTTCTCAATTTCCTCCGAGGTGGCATCTTGCTCGTCACGGGAGCGCTCCTCATTACCGTTCTCGTGCTCCGATTCAGCAACGTCTTCGCCCGGCGCCTCGGGGGCGGGGGCCTCCGGGGCCCACTCACTTGGAACGTCGGATGAGGAGTCCTCAGGATCGGACGATGGATCGTCGTCACGATCGGCATCGGTCTGTTCGGCGGAGGACTGACTCTCCGTGTCTTCCTGTCCGGGCGGTGAGGCCGGGCGGGGGGGCGGCTCGGTCTTCGTCGCCACCTCCTCCGTGAAGACCTCGGAGGGGGGGGACGCCTCGGCGTCGTTCTCGTCGGTCGTGTCGAAGTCTTCCACCGGCTCGATCTCGGAGAACGAGGAGCCCATGTCGTCGGTCGGTCCAGCCTCCTCGGTCTCCCCGCCGCCCTCGTCCTCCAGGCTGGCGGCTGGGGCGTCCCGGTCGTCGAACTCATCATCGAGGGGAGGGGCCTCCGGAGTCGCCTCGGGCGCCTCCTCTGCGCCGGAGGGAGTGGGCGCTTCTTCTACGCCGGTCGGATCGTCTTCTACACCGGCCGGGTCGTGGTCTTCGCGGTCCGGCTCGTCGACATCCTCGACCGGCTGGGACGGGGTGGGGGCCGAGGAGTCCTCCGACGGAGCGCCGGGCCCCGATGACGACTGCCGATCGGACGGCGAGACGGCTTCTTCATCGACCCGGGACGGCTCCAGGGGGTCCTCAGAGACGCTCTCGGACGGAAGATCTTCCTTCCGGTCGTACTCCTTCAACACCTCGAGCTCCGACGTGAGGAGCGCGCGCAGCTGCGCAATGATTTCGGTGCGTCGGCGTTGAAGGCGCTGGGCATCGGCTTCGAGCTGGTCGCGTTCGGCTTTCGCCTCGCGCTTGATTTCTTCCGCTTCCGCCTCGGCGTCCTCAATGATGTGTTCGGCCTCGCGCTCGATCTCCTCCGCTTCGGCCTTCGCTTCCTGAACGATGTGCTCGGCCTTCTCGCGGGCGTTTTCGATCTTTTGCTCCGCGTTCGCACGGGTCTGGTCGAGGGCCTGCTGCAGGGCCTCCTCGACCTCGCGATAGTGGTCGATCTGGTTCTCGAGCTCCTCCACCTTTTTCTCCAGGCGGCGGCAATTGCTCTCTAGGTCCTCCCACTGCTCGGCGACCATGTCGAGAAACGCCTCGACCTCCTCCGGGTCGTACCCGCGAAGGCTGCGGCCGAAGTCCTTCTTCCGAATGTCGAGGGGTGTGAGCTTCATGGCTGCGGGGGGTGAGGGATGGGACAACGTGCGGCGGGGGGTCGCTGCGGGTCGCGGTGGCTTCAGTCGAGGCCCCTGGGGAAAGCACGAGACGACGCCGCTCTCCATTTACTCCGTGTTCACCGAAATGCGGCGATACTGTTTCGGTCCTGCGGATCGCCTCGGCGGTGCTCCCGGCCGGGTCGTCTGCTCTCCGGACCAGACTTGCTGCGGCTACTCGTAGTCGCGGGGCCCGAAGACGGAGGTGCCGAGCCGCACCATGGTGCTCCCTTCTTCGATGGCCACCTCAAAGTCGTTGCTCATCCCAATGGAAAGCTCCTCCATCTCGACCCGCGGGTTGTCGGTCGCGTCGTAGGTCTCAAAGAGGTCGCGCATCCGCTGGAACTCATCGCGGACGTCCTCCGGGTCGTCCACGAACGAGGCCAAGGCCATGAGTCCTTTAACGGCGAGATGGTCGTACCGCGCGCAGTGGTCGAGGTAGTCGTGGGTCTCCTTCGGGTCGAGGCCGTATTTCTGCTCCTCGCCCGTGATGTTGATCTGCGCCAGACAGGGGACCACGCGGTCGTTCTTGGCCGCTCGCTTGTCGAGCTCTTTCGCCAGGCGCGGGCTGTCGAGCGCGTCGAACCAGTCGGCGTGGCGGGCGATGAACTTGGCCTTGTTGCGCTGAAGGTGTCCCACCATGTGCCACGTGATGTCGCCCCCCTCAACGGTGCCGGGCCGGGCCTTCGCCTTGTCGCGGAGCTGGCGAGCCCGGTTTTCGCCGAAGTGATCCAGCCCTGCTGCTTTGCCCGACTTGATGGCCTGCATCGGAAACGTTTTGGAGATGGCGACGATCGTAATCTCGTCGAGGGGCCGGCCGGTCCGCTCGCAGGCTTGGGCGATGCGCTCACGGACGGATTGCACCCGTTCCGCGACGGCCTCAGGGCGGATCTGCTCGTGTATTTCCGGCGTGGCGTCCGGGATTTTGCTCATGTTCGGGTTGGGGAGGTGGGGCTAGATCAGAGAGAATCACGGGCACTTTCGTATCAGGGGCGCATCTGGTTGATCCCATTTTGAGGTGGGAAGGTTGAAGATTCGACAATGTGCATCCCCAGTTTCCGTGTTGGGTCGCACTTCAACACTGTGAGTTGAGCGCGGACGTGGCTGCGTTCATGTGCGACGACCGCAGGCCGAAGGCTTTCGGCCGACAGACCGCCGAAGAACGCCGAGAAGCGGCCGTCCGCGGTCCGCCGTCCGCCGTCTTTCCCAAGGTGGGCACACCCCGAAGACA
Source organism: Bacteroidetes bacterium QS_3_64_15 (assembly GCA_003022565.1). Classification (GTDB taxonomy): domain Bacteria; phylum Bacteroidota; class Rhodothermia; order Rhodothermales; family Salinibacteraceae; genus Salinibacter. Next base: position 20,389 of record PXTN01000022.1, read on the forward strand.
TCAGCTCACAGACTTGAAATGCTACCCAACGTTCTACCTTCGACCTTCGAAAAGCCAACGGCACACAGGTCCAGGCCCATCCTGGCACAATCCGAAGCAATGTCACTGCGTCGGCTGCGCGTCGAAGGAGACGACCCGGTCCCCTCGGGTGACGACGTGGATGCGAATGGGCCGACAGCACACGCCGCAGTCCTCGATGTAGGTCTGCTCCCGGGCGGAGGGGTCGACGAGCACGGAGATGGGTTCCCAGCAGTGGGGACACGTAAAGCTCTGTTCGAGGACGTTCATGAGGAGGGGGCACTTTGATGCAGCAACGGATCGTGAGCCGGAGGGGCACTACGCCTCTGCCCGAAGCACGTCGAGCGGGGGACGATCGTAGAGGCCGCGGCTGTTCCAGAGCCCGATGCCAATCGTCACCGCCACGGCGGCGACGAACGCCGTCAGTAGTGCCCAGGGCGCGCCCACGAAGGGACCGTTGAAGACGAAGTACGAGAGGCTCCACGCCGCCACGAGGGCCAGCAACAGGCCCGTGATCGCCGCGAACGTGCCCAGAAACAGGTACTCTACCGTCATGATCGTCTGCACGGTGCGGCGCGAGGCGCCCAGGGTTTTGAGCAGCACGCTCTCTTCGGCCCGCTGGTAGCGGCTCACCACCACCGCCCCGGCCAGCACGATGAGGCCCGTGAAGACGCTAAAAAGGGCCATGAACCGAATCACGTACGCGAGACGGCCGAAGAGGTCCCGAAACGTGGAGAGAATGACGGAGAGGTCAATCGCCGATACGTTCGGGTATTTCTGGACGACCTCCCGCTGGACGCGGGCGGAGACCTCTTCGTTCGGGGTCCGGCTGAGGAGGACGTGCGTCTGCGGGGCCGCTTCGAGCACACCCTCCGGAAAGACCACGAAGTAGTTGGTCCCAATGCGCCCCCAGTTCACCGTCCGGAGGCTGGAGATATACGTTTTGACGGATCGCCCCTGCACGTCGAAGGTAAGGGTGTCCCCAATGCCCACGTTCAGCTCCTCGCGGGCCATCTCCCGCTCCATCGAGATGGGCACGGCCCGGCCCGACTGCAGCGGATCGCCTTCCACCGATCCGACGAATTCGCCCGCCGCGAGCGTTTCGCTCTCGCTGAGGTGGTCGCGGTAGGTCACGCGGTACTCCCGCTCGTGGGCCCAGCCCACGTTCACCGTCGAGTCTTGGCGGAGGGCCTCGATGGAGCGGCCGCCGAGCGCCTGCAGGCGGGTCGTTACGATCGGCTCGCGGGCGAGGATCGGGGCGCCCGCCCCCTCAACCTCCTTCGTCACGCCGTCGAGCTGGTCATTCTGGATGTCAAACATCACGAGGTTGGGGCGATCTTCGCCCCCGGCGACCTGGATTTGCTCCAGCAACGTGCGCTCCACGAGCACGAGGGTTGTGATGAGGAAGACGCCCAGGCCCAGCGTCAGCAGCAGCACAGTCGTCTGATTGTGCGGGCGGTACAGGTTGGCCAGGCCCTGTCGCCACGGATAGGCCCAGGACGTGGGAAAGAAGCGGCGCACCCCGGCCATGATGCCGCGGGCCACGAGGGCGAGGATGCCGAAGACGGCGCCCACCCCGGCCGCGTAGCCGAGCCCAATTTTCCAGGTCGGGGCCTGCAGGAGCGCGACCCCCGAGACCGCCGCCGCCACGGCCGCCGCCACGGCCCACCGCGCCGGGTCCCGCCAGCCGCCGGGGGACGACTCCACCTCGGTGCGCAACGCCTTCAGGGGCGAGACGCCCCGCACCTCGAGCAGCGGCCACAGCGCGAAGAGGAGCGTGACCCCGATTCCGACGGCCAGCCCCAGCCCCACGGCTGTCCACGACAGCGCAAACGACACCTCGAACGGAAGGAAGTCGGCGAGGAGGCGCGGCACGAAGGCCTGAAGGCCCACGCCGAGGAGGCTCCCGAGGCTGGCCCCGACAATGCCGAGCACCCCGGCCTGCGCGAGATAGATCTGGAACGTCCGGCGGGCCTTGGCCCCCAGACAGCGCAGCACGGCGATGGACGTGAGGCGGCGCTGCACGTACACATGCACGGCGCTCGCCACGCCGAGGCTGCCCAGCAGCAGCGCCACGAATCCGGCGAGGCTCAGGAAGCGAGACAGATCGCTGAGGCCGTCCTGCCAGTCCGCAGCTTCTTCCTCCACGGTGTCGACGTCGAGGTCGTGCCGCCCCAAGTACGGATTGATCTCGGCGATGAGCGCCGAAATGTCGCGATCGTCTTCGAACTGGAAGAGGACCTCGTATTCGACGCGGCTCCCGCGGCCAAAGAGGGACGTGTCGAGGCGGGCGCGGGGCAGATAGATGCGGGGACTCGCGGCCGACGTAAAGCTAGACTCCCCGGGCGCCTTTTCCAGTTCGCCCACGATTGGGTAATACACCTCGCCGATGCGAATGGAATCGCCCACGCCTACGTCGAACTGTCCCAGTAGCGTCCCGTCCACGAGCGCCCCGTTCCGCTCCTGGTAGTAGGCCGAGGCGCGATCAGGGGTCGTTTCGAGCGCGCCGTAAAACGGAAAGTCGCCCTCTACGGCCCGCACGGCGGAGAGCCGCGTGCCGCCGGTCGACGGAACGTAGGCCATCGAGGCGAACGAGACGCGGCGCGACTGGACGCCCCCAACCGAATCGATGAGCGCCTCGGTGGAGTCCGAAAAGGGCGACTCGCCCTCCAGCTTCAGGTCGGCCCCCAAGAGCGTTTTCGCCTCCTGATCGACCGTGCGGGTCAGGTTGGCGCTAAAGCCGCGGATGGCGACGAGCGCCGCCACCCCGAGGACCATGGCCGACAGGTAAAGGGCGAGGCGCTTGCGGCTGCCGCGACTGTCACGCCACGCCATTTTGAGGATCCAGGTAAGCTTCATTCGAGGCGGTTGGTGTTGAAGGTCGGGGTGGGGGCTCGGGGTGGGGCGAACCGGACCGTGATGCGTGATTTTTGAATGGACGTGTCCTAACGCCTCACGCTTTACGTTTCAAATCACCGCAGCCTCGTGTCGCCGAACTGCTCCCCCAGATTTCGACACAGCACCTCCAGGTGCTCACGGTCCGTCTCGTCGAAGGCGCCGAGGGTGTCCGAGTCGATGTCGAGTACGGCCAGGAGGTCGTCGCTCGGCGTGATTAGGGGCACGACGATCTCGGACTGCGTAGACGACTGACAGGCGATGTGGTCCGGGGCCTCAGACACGTCCGGCCAGAGCTGCGTCTCACGGGCACGGGCCGCAGCGCCACAGACTCCCCGGTCGACGTCGATCTGGAGACAGCCGTGCGGGCCCTGGTACGGCCCCACGAGCAACTCGTCGTCGGACACGGCGCGGTAGAAGCCCGTCCAGTCGTAGTAATCGAACGAACGGTGGAGCTCACAGGCCACCGTTGCCATCGCCGCGATCCAGTCCGTCGGTCCGTCGAGCAGCGCGTCGATGCGGCGGCGGGTGTCGGTGTAGATGTCGGCTTTGTCCGAAACCGTGCCGGGGGGCGAATTGGCGGGGGGCATAGAAGAACAGGCATAGAAGAACAGGTGTCGAGTGTAGGTATTGGGAGGCGGGGCGCCGACCGCAGCTGGAGGTCCAGTTGCCGAGCCGTGCAGGCAAGTGGGGGCGTCTGGGCGTTTGGGCGTATGGGAGAAAGAACGCCCACACTCATCCCGTCCGCTGTAGCACCCCGAGTTGCGGCTGGCAAAGAATCTTCCAAGCGTCCCCTATTGAGAAGGATCTACTCCCTCACCTCCACCTGACTGGTATAGAAGGCCACGTGGTTCTCGATCTCGGCGGCCGCGTCGGACGGGTCCGGGTAGTACCACGCTGCGTTCTCCGCGCGGTCCCCGTTTTTGACCAGGTCGTAGTAGTGGGCCTTGCCCTTCCACGGGCAGGTGGTGCGGTGGTCACTCGTCTCGAGGTGGTCGTCGTTCAGCGACGCAGACGGAAAATAGTGGTTGCCCTCAACGACGACAGTGTCGTCACTGTCGGCGAGAACGATGTCATTCCAAGTGGCTTTCATGGTGTAAGACGGGGATAGATTCCGGCGAAAACTGTGAGCAGGGGTGATGCCACTTCTATCATGGCCATGGTCACAATGCTGCCAGGTGTTTTACTAGCCTGCGGCCGTTAGGTGCCCTTCCGTGCCAAGGTCGTTGCAGTTCACAATCTCCTTTCGAGGCCCCCGTGGCCATCGGTGGCAACAATGGCTGAACGTGCCTGCGTCAGAGGGAGGCCAAGTCCGATGTCGGGCCTCCAGGCGTGTCGGGACTCCGGGCGCAGCACCGATCGGCACATGGCTATCAGAGCCCCAGCCCCAGCATCCACAGCACGAGTCCGGCCCGCAGCGTCCAGGCCCCGGTCCGGAGCCAGTTCGTCGCCACGAGGCGGCGGTGGAGGGGCCCTGCACGAGCCCGGTGGTGGCCCAGATGAACAGGACGAGCCCGAGGCCCGTCCAGCCCATCCACGTTGGGAGCCCGAGCGGCGGGCGCCAGGCGATCTACCCTGCTGTGGCGAACTCCGTCGTCATGGACGGGGCGACGATCCAGGTGATGCGCCGCATGTGTGCGGCCTGAAACGCATCGTAGTCGTCGGCCCCGACGTACCGGAAGAGCGGGTAGTGCACAAGCTGGACGACGAGGATCACGCCCAGCATGACCAGGGTCGCAGCGGCATGGGTCAGAAGCAGTGCCATGAGGCAGCGAGGACAAGGGCGTTGAACGTTCCAACGTGCAACGTTGAAACGTTGTCACGTGAAGTGGCGAAGTCCGACTGCAGGAGCAGTTTGAACTCTTGACTATCGCCGCTGCGTCCAGAAACGAAACGCGTCAACTCGTGTGATCGGCCCAGACAGCGTCAGCAGCGGCGCGGCCCGACGCGATGGCGCCGTTGAGCGACGCGGTGCGACGGTGGTCACCGCAGACGTAGAGGCCCGGGCGGCGGCGGACTGATTGCTTG
>PXTN01000023.1 GCA_003022565.1 Bacteroidetes bacterium QS_3_64_15
AACCGGATCGACTCGGTGGAGAGCACCAAGCAGGTGACACGGGCCATGAAGATGGTGGCAGCGGCCAAACTGCGCCGGGCGCAGGAGCAGATCTTTCAGGCGCGGCCGTACGCGTACAAGATCCGGGAGCTCACCAATCACCTGAAGCGAGAACTTGATCCGACTGCGCACTCGTTTTTTCAGGCTCCCGACGAGGCCACTGGTGCCCTGGTGATCGTGATCACGGCCGACCGTGGGCTCTGCGGCTCCTTCAACAGCGACGCGATCGAGACCGCCAAGAATCTGATCGAAACCTCCTACGCTCGCGAGAAGCGAGGCGACGAACTGTTTCTGCTCTGCGTGGGGGAGAAGGGATACACCCACTTCAAAAAGCGCGATGTCCGCCTTGTCGGAGACTATCAGGGGATCTTCGACGATCTCAGCTTCGACATTGCTCGGCAGGTGGTGCAGGACGCTGTGGAGGGCTTTGAGCGGGGCATTTGGGGCGAGGTGATGGTCGTGTACAACGAGTTCAAGAACACGATCGTCCAGAACCAGATCGTAGAGCCGCTGCTTCCCATTCCGGAGGAGCGCTTCGAGACGCCGGTGATGCGAGAGGAGGCGGACGTATTCGGTTTTCCCGAGAACGGGCAGACCATCAACTATATCTTCGAGCCCGACGCCCGCGGGCTGCTCGACGAGCTCGTGCCGCGGTTCCTCTACTACCAGATGTGGCGGGCGCTACTGGAGTCGAACGCCGCCGAACAGGGAGCCCGCATGGTGGCAATGGACAACGCCACGGAAAACGCCGAGGAACTGATCGAAGACCTCACCCTGGAGTACAATCGGGCCCGGCAGAGTGCGATTACCCGAGAGCTGCTGGAGATCACCAGCGGCGCGGAGGCGCTTGAGGAGTCCGGATAGTGCGGGGGGAAGGATGGAGGTGTGGACGGATGGAGGTAGGGATTGTCCCGTTGCGAACCTGTTTGGCGGATGGATACGTAGCTGAGACACAGTGGGCGAAGTGCAGAACGGTGCCCAAACGACCCCTGTAGTGGACTACCGGGGGAGTGAAGAAGCCGTTCTGCACGAGATCCACGAAGTCACAGGCCGTAGACAGTCCGCCAAACAGGTTCTGCAACACTCTCGGCGGTGCGACATATCACTCCAGCAGACGACGGAGAGGTGGCCGAGCGGTCGAAGGCGCTCCCCTGCTAAGGGAGTAAACGGTGATGAGCCGTTTCGGGGGTTCGAATCCCCCCCTCTCCGCCATTCGCGCCGGTCCCGACAGCGGTCGGGACGGGCCTTTTCTTTTTGGGCGGACCGCTCCGCTGCCTGCATTGGTTCTTCACCACGGTGCTCTCCGATGGCCGAGTCTGCCTCTCATCGTCCGACCGTTGCCATCGCCGGGGCTACGGGTTCTGTGGGGACGGCCGTATGGGATGCCCTCTCGGCGGACTACGATCTCATTGGTTTGACTCACTCGCCGGTCCGGGCCCATGTCAACGCGACCTCAGCGTCCGGCGTAGAATGGCGACACTGCGATCTTTTCGATCGGTATGCGGTGCAAGGCGTACTCGCCAGGGCCGACTACGCCATCTATCTCGTCCACTCGATGCTGCCGTCCGCTCGGCTGTCGCAAGGCCAAGTGGCTGACCTCAATCTCCTGCAGGCAGACAATTTTGCCCGGGCGGCGGAAACGAAGGGGATCAAGCAGATTCTTTATCTCGGTGCGCTCGTGCCGGACGACACGCCGGACCTGCCGTTTTCCCTCCGCCAGCGGCTGGAGGTGGAGCAGGCCCTCGGATCCACCTCCGTGCCCCTCACGACGCTTCGGGCCGGTCTCATCGTGGGGGCGGGGGGCACGTGGCTGCGTCTGCTGCTGAATCTAGTGCGGCGGCTGCCCGTGATGGTGCTTCCCTCGTGGACCCAGGCTGAGACCCAGCCGATTGCCCGCCGCGACGTGGTGCGCGCCCTGAAGAAATGCCTTGGCAATCCGGCCACCTACGGAGCGGTGTACGACATCGGGGGGCCGGACGTGATGAGTTACCACGAGGTGCTCCTACGCACGGCTCGCGTGTTGGGGTTGGAGCGACACACGACGACGGTGCCCATGGAATCGCCGCGTCTCTCCAAGCTTTGGGTGTGGCTGTTCGGCGGCGTGCCGTGGGCCCTCGTGAATCCCGTCGTCGATAGCCTTCGGTACCAGGCGCAGGTCCAGCTGAACGAGATGCAGGCGTGGCTGCAACGGGACGCGCAGTCGTTTGAGGACGCTGTGGACGCCTCTGTAGACGATCAAGGGCGACCCTTGCCCAATCCGCGCGATGAGCTCCGGCCCCGCGTGGATGCCGTCATTCGGGACCGGAGCGTGGCCCGGTCGGTGCAACGGATGCCGTGCCCGCCCGACTTTTCGGCGCGCGACGTGGCAAATGAGTATCTGCGCTGGCTCCCGCGCTTCGGGTGGCCCTTGCTTCAGGTGCACGTGGAGCACGGGCGCGTGGCGCACTTCGAACTCCGACCGGTGGGCACCCTCCTTACGCTTCGCTTCGTCCCCGATCGGAGCCCCGAGGGGCGACAGCTCTTCCTCGTCACCGAGGGCCTGCTGGTGGGGGAGGGGGAACGATCCGGACGACTCGAATTTCGCAAAATACTGGGCGGACGAGCCGTCCTGGCAGCCGTGCACGACTTTTCACCGCGCCTGCCCTGGTACGTCTACAGCAGCACACAGGCCCTCATCCATTTGGGAGTGATGTGGGGCTTCCGGCAGCACCTAGAGCACCTGACGCAGCAGCACACCGAGGCTGCGTCGGTCTCGTCGGCCCTCCGTGGCCCCTCACCCTGTAATTCACTTTGAGCCTGCTTAGCGGGACCTCTGGGCCTGCGACTCGTTCCATCCGCTCGCCGGACAAGTTCTGTACGCTTCATCTTCTGAATGACTCCCGCCCGGTTCGAATGGGCGGTTTGTCGAGTCGATGCCGACCTATGCCGATGCCCCCTTCACCGAAGATCAGCAGGAGGCCTACGATCGGGTCTACGACCGCCTCGCCCGCGGCGAGCGGTTCACGGGCCTGCGCGGGTACGCTGGCACGGGCAAGACGTACCTCGTGAGTCGCCTCGTGGAGCAGCTCCTGGACGAGGACTGCGCGGTGACCGTCTGCGCCCCCACCCACAAGGCCGTACAAGTGCTGAGCGAGGAGCTGGGCGATGCACCCGTGCAGATGCAAACGCTCCACTCATTTCTCGGCCTGCGCCTGAACCCCACGGAGGAGGGGGAATACGAGCTGGTGGCCGAGGAGGAGCGCGACTTCACCGAAGGCGTCGTGATCGTTGACGAGGCCTCCATGATCGGACGCGAGGAGTGGTCGCACATCGAGGACGCCCCCTTCTGGGTGCAGTGGCTCTTCGTGGGCGATCCGGCTCAGCTTCCGCCTGTGAACGAGGAGCCCTCGCCCGCGCTCGACGTACCCGGGCCTACGCTGGAGACGATTCACCGCCAAGCCGCCGATAATCCCATCCTGGAGCTGGCCACAAAGATCCGCACCGGGGCCGACGGGCGTTTCGGCAGCAAGTTCGAGGACGGGAAGGGCGTCGCCGTCACGCGCAACCGCGAGGAGTTTCTCGACAGCGTCCTCCGCACGTTCGACACGGAGGCCTTCGCCGAGGACGCCACCCACGCCCGCATGCTCGCCTACCGCAACAAGACCGTCCGCCGCTACAACCGTGAGATCCGCGCCGAGCGCTACGGCGCCGACGCGGACCGATTCGTAGAGGGAGAGTGGCTGGTGGGCACCGAAACGTGGTTCCACGATGGCGTGCAGCGCCTCACCAACAGCGAGGAGGTGCGCGTCAAAAAGGCGACCGTCGACACATTTGAGGCCGACGATCAGAGCGAGTGGACGGTGTGGGAACTGAAGGTGCGCACGCCGGGCCGCGGGCTCACGCGGACGGTCCACATATTGCACGAGGATGAGTTTGAGCGCTACGAAGAGCGGCTGGAGCGCCGCCGCGAAAAGGCCCAGGATGATCCCTCGAAGTGGGACCGGTTTTTTGAGCTGCGGGAGCAGTTTGCGCGGGTCGACTACGCGTACGCCACGACGGTACACCGCGCACAGGGCTCCACTTACGACACGGTGTTCGTAGACCATCGGGACGTGCGGGTGTGCCGGGGCGACGAGCGGGACGCGCTCCTCTACGTGGCGGTCACGCGCCCGTCCCGCCGCCTGGCGCTGCTGGTGTAGTACTTCGTCAACCGTAATTTTCTAAACGAAGAGTAGGGCGTGCTGCGTAAGCCGGAGTGCAGTGTGTGAATAGTGATGCGTGAAGCGTGAGCCGTGAGACGCCGTTTCCTGTACGCATCACGTCTTCACGCATCACGGGAAGGGAAGTAATGGAAAGGATGCCTGTCCCCAAAATAAGCCTTGACGCTGTAGCAGATCACTACCACGCGACCCGCACTCTCCCCTACGACTCCTGAAGGCGTTCAGCCGTGGCCTCCACCTCGTCCCACACGCGGAGCAGGTTCTCGCCAAGAATTTGCTGGATCTCATTCTCCGAGTAGTCCCGGCGGAGAAGTTCGGCGACGAGGTTGGGGTAGTCCGAGGCGTCCTGCAGGCCCTCCGGCAGCGCGAAGACGCCGTCGAAGTCCGAGCCCAGCCCCACGTGCTCCGTGCCCACGAGGTCCACGGCGTGATCGATGTGATCGGCCACGTCCGCCACGGTGCCAATCGGGTTTTCCTTGCGGATCTTTTCCTCGTACACGACGGCCTCCCGGGAGTCCTCGGCCCAGCCCATCGAGTCGATGTGCGCGTTCATGTCCTCGCGGATCGGGTCGTCCTGTTCTCGATACTCGTTTTGCAGGAACGATGAGCCGAACGTAATCATGACGATCCCACCCGTCTCCGCGATGCCGTCGATGAGCTCGTCGCTCACGTTGCGTTCCCAGCCGGGGGTGAAGTGACGGCACGACGAGTGCGACGCAATGACGGGGGCTTTGCTCTGCGCCATCGCATCCGTCGCGGTTGAGTCCGTCACGTGAGACACGTCGACCATGATGCCCAGCCGATTCATTTCGGCCACCACCTGTTCACCGAACGGACTCAGCCCGTTCCAGCGCGGTTCGCTGTCGTCGTAGGAGGAGTCGCCGATTCGGTTGTGCTCCCCGTGTGCGAGCGTGATGTAGCGGACGCCGCGGTCGTAGAAGTGCTCCACGTTGTCGAGGTCCCCGCCCAGACCGGCGCCGTTCTCCATCCCCATCGGGAGAGCGATGGCATCGGTGTCGGCAATCTGTCTCACGTCATCCGGGGACGTGGCGAGCGTGAAGTGGTCGGGGTGCTCCGTCGCGATCCGCTCCACGATGTCGATCAACGCGTTGGCCCGCTTCGTCGCATCGCTCGGGGTGGCCTGAAGGGAGGTGGGGATGTAGATGGACATAAACGGCGCGTCGAGACCGCCAACTCGGGCACGCGGATAGTCAAAGTCCCCGCCAACGGTCGAGTCGGCCGGGGTTTCGTAAAAGTCGTTCAGGCGATAGGGCAGGTCGATGTGCCCGTCGACCAGGAGTGCGGCCTGTGTGAGGCTGTCGGCCCGGGCGTCCACGTCCATCTGCGCGGTGGAGGAGCCGTTGGAGTCGGGCGACTGGCACCCGGCGAAAAGAACCATGAGGACGGCGCAGGTGAGGGCGAAGGGCGTCGACGAGGACATGGCGGAAACGTTGTCTTCCGAGAGAGCAGAGATCCCAACGTAGGAAAGCGCGGGAGGAGGGGCAAGGCTGGGAAGGGAAGAGGAAGGAGGGAAGAGATAGTACTTCGTCAACCGTAACTTTCCAAACGAGAAGGAGGGCGTGCTGCGTGAGTCAGAGTGCAGTGTGTGGGAAGTGATGCGTGAAGCGTAAGTTTTGAGACGCCGTTTTCTTCGCATCACGTCTTCACGCATCACGTCTTCACGCATCACGGTGGAACGGAAGTAAGGAGAAGGATGCTCGTCCTCAAAATGAGCCCTGACGCTGTAGTGGGAGAGAAGAGCGGGATTGTGGACTTCGATTACGCGGCTCGAGGGGTGGGGAGGCGTTCCCGGAGGTCGCGCAGGTAAGTGGGCGTGTCCAGCAGGCGGGGGCCGTACCACGAGAACGGCTGGCCGTCTACGACCTCGACGGGCGTGTCAGGAAGAGCGTTTTCGAGGTCGGCGGTGAATTTGTCCTTCTTGTGGAAGGGGAACGGTTCGCTGGAGCAGAGGACGACGTCCAGGCCGTTCTCCGCGAGGGCCTCGGGCGTCACCTCGGGGTATCGCGTCTGGTCGCCGTACGCATTCTCGACGCCGCCCCACCGCAGCACGTCGTGGATGAACGTGTCTCCGCCCACCGTCATGTGGGGCTCGCGCCAGATAAGATAGGCGGCGCGGAGCGGCGAAAAGTCGGGCAGGGCCTCGAAGCGGGAAATGATTTTCCCAACCAACGTGGAGGTCTGGTCGGACGTATCCGTGAGCGTGCCGACGATTCGGATCATGTCGAGCGCCTCCTCCACGGTCCGGACCTCTGTTACAAAGACGGGCGCCACCTCGTCGAGCGCCGCCACGTCCTTGGCCGTGTTTTCCTCATGGTTGGCGAGGATGAGGTCGGGATCGAGGTCGCGGACCGTCTCGACGTCGACCTGCTTCGTGCCTCCCACGATGGTCTTCGTGGACCGCCAGCCCTCGGGACGCTCGCAGAACCGCGTGATGCCGGCGACCTCGCCCCTCAACCCCAGGTGGGCCAGCAGTTCGGTCTGGCTCGGCACGAGCGACACGATGCGGCGCGGCGGGGCATCGAGCGACACAGAGTGGCCGCGAGCGTCGGTGGCGGCGGGCATATCAATGGTGACCGTTCTTGCTGTTTCGGGACGTGGGCGGTTCATTTCCGGCTTTCCACGGGCACGGCGACGCGTTCACGCTGCCGGAGGGCGGGCTCGCTCGCCCGTTCCGCGCAGGCCGAGCCCCAAGCAGTCCGCTACGGCGACACCGCGTACGGCCTGCTCTGCTGCCTGGAGGCGGTCCCCAAACCGTGACCTGGATGACGACGGCGTTTCAGGACGAGCGGGCCGAGGAGGGGCGCGATGGGATACGAGCCGTAGGCTTCGCGACACGGCGCGCACCGTCGTCGGCCGGGGAGCGGCGCTGGTACATCAGTACGCGTACTCGAAGAGCAGGTTGAGCTGCAGGGATTGCTGGTTGGTGCGGGAGCGGAGTCGCAGGTAGTCGGAAAGCCGGTACTCGAGAGTCACGTCCGGGATGAGCGCGGTGGACTGGATGGAACTTTGCGAGGAGGGAGTGAGGATGGGCTGATCGATCGACGCGAAGAATCGCGGCGTTAGGTAGCGGCCCATGGTGAGGTAAGACGCCCCCTCTGTTCGCACGTCGAGCCGGACCACGTCCAAGCCGAGCTCGGTAGCGGCCAGGTTCTCGACGAAGGTGGAGGCCTGTCCCAGGGCCACTTGTGTGGCAAGACTGCCCCCTTCAGAGCCGCCGGTGAAGAGCTTGTCGGCCGGGCGTCCGGTGGCCAGATAGGAGAGGATGTCGCGCGTGCTCATCGGCGGCTCCGACGACAGCGACGGGGAGAGGTCGTCGGGACGACCGGAGAGCGACAGGGTGATGCGGACCTCGGGGCTCTGGCTCCGCCGCGCCTGCTGGTCGTAGACCGCCGTCAGATCGAGGTAGGGCATGGCCGGATCGCCGTTGAACGTCATCGTCCCCGCCGTAATTTGGAACTCCTGCCCGAACTGGCGAAGCGTGCTGTGGCTCTCGACGGCCTCGATGGTGCCGAACACGCGCGCATTCTGATCGGGCTCTTTTTGCACGTCCAGGTTCCCCGTAAACTGCACGTTCATCTCAGGGGTGCTGGTGGAGCGGAACCACGTATCGCTCTGAATTCCCACGTTGAGATCCATGGCAAGGGCCGCGTAGGTATCGACCGTGGTCGTGTCGGCCGCGGAAAGGCGAAGCCCAAACCGCTCTTCGAGTGTCAACTGGTCCTGTGCGCCGAGCGACACCGTCGACAGTCCGGAGCCGCTCGCGGCGCGGACCTCGGCATAATGTATGCTTCCCTGCTTTACCTGCACGTCGCCCGCGAGCGACGGACGGCGAACGGTGCCGCGGAGTGTCATTGTGCCGTCGACCACGACGTGGCGATAGGCTGGCGTGTCGATGGCCAGGAAGTCGGAGGCGTCGAGCGTCAGGTCGTACTCGCCGACCGTAAGCTTTGGGAGTTTGATGAGGCCGTTCACCCGGAGGGAGCCGCCGTTGGAGGTGCGGACGCGGGCACTTTCGAGCGTCAGTTGGTTGTCCGAAAGCTGAAGGGTCGCTGTGCCGTTCCGGTAGGTGGTTTCGAGGGTGGGGAGGGTGGCCCCGGCGTCGGAGATCGACGCTGATCCCGAGAGCTCGGGCTGACCGAGCGTCCCGCGAATATCGGCGTCTGCAGTAAGGGTGCCAGTGATCGAATGCAGGGTGGCCGAGTCGAAGAAAGGATCCACCCAGTCGATGGGAAAGCCATCGGTGGAAGCCTCGAGCCGAACGGGCCGATCGGACACGTTCGCTGGGGAGGGGGCCTGGAGGCGAAGGTCCGCGGGCACCGAGCCGGCCACCGCCAACTCGCTTCCGTCCCGGTGCGTCAGTCGCGCATCAAGGGTCGCCTCGAGGTCTTTGTAGCCGATGTCCAGGCGAAGGGTCCCCACATCGTCCTCATCCGAGCGGAGGGCGAGGTCGAGGGTTCCGTCGAGCGTGGGGGCGGACGCGGCACCGCCAAGGCTCATCTGTCCCGTGGCGGTCCCATCGAGCCCGGAGAGGCCCAGCAGCGGGGCAAAGCCGCCGAGGCGCACCTGCTCCAAAGACGCTCGAAAATCCTGCGTGCCGCTCGGGTCTACGACCCCGTCGACCTCAATGTACTGCGCCCCGCTTTCCAGGCGCAGGTCGTCGACGCGATACGCGTTCCCGATACGGAGGGAGGTTTCCCGGGCGAGCGACCACTGGTCGGGGCCCAGGCGCGCGGTAAGCTGATGGAGATGAATGTCCAGAGGCTCGGCCGCTGGCTGGAAGGAGGTTTCGAGACGGGCCTCGTGCTCCGAGTCCAGCTCCACGTCCGTCGATACATGGACCGTGGTCCCGTCATAGGTGGCCTGCAGGCGCGTCTGGGTGGCTGTGAGGTCGACCGCGGCGAGGTAGCCGGCGTCGACCTCAACCTCGAAGCGATCAATCAGCTGATCGGTGCCGCGCTGTCCCTTGAACGAACCCATTACGTCGCCGAGCCGGACGTCGTCGTAGAGCAATCCATCGAGCTCCACCGTCCCATCGAATTGCTGACCCCCCACTGGTCCGTAAACGTGGGCGTTCACCGTCCCTCGTTGGAGCCGCAGGGGGGAGACCCCCGCGAGGCGACCCAGCGACGCCGCGTCGGTGACCGTTGCCTGCAGGTCGAAGTCCGAGGCGCCGGCCTGTTCGGTGAGCGCAACGGTCCCCTGGCCCCGCGCCTCCACCGCATTGGACTGAACCGTCAGGGTATCGAGGCGGAGGAGTCCCCCGTCCACGGTTCCCGCGACCCTCGTCGTGTCGGCGCGAAGCTCGCCGACCTCCACGGAGTCGGCCGAGAAGCGCATCGAGGCCGACAGGCTGTCCAGCGCGGCCCCCCGGCCCTTCACGGACCACTGCGCAGCCCGGAGGCTGGACTGCAGGGAGTCGAGCCCGGCGAGGGCGTCGATGTCGAGGGTGCGGGCGGTGGTCGTGAGCGCGTAGCTGGGCGTGTGGTCGAGGCTGTCGAGGTGGCCGCGAAGCCGGAGCGAGCCCCCGGCCACGGCAAACTCCCCGTTGGCCTCCAGGCGGCCCTGCTCCGTGGTTGCCTCCAGGCGGCCCTCCGAGAGGAGGGCCCGGTTGATGGTGGATTCCCGGAGCGTCAGTTCGCCGGAAAGAGCGAGGTCGGACGGCGGTCCGCCGCGGGCGGTGAAGGTGAGTCCGCCGGAGAGACCAGTCGTGAGGCCGGACATGCCGGCCAAGGCGCCCAGATCCAGGTCGTCAAACGTCGCGTCCGAGACGTCGTAGCGGGGCGTCGCGTCGAACGGGCGGGCCTCCACCGTGAGTTGCGTGCCGCCCTGTGGCGTGTCCAGCATCAGGGCAGATTGGAGCGTGCTGTCCCGGATTGTCGCGTCGAGGGACGCCTCCGAAATCTTCTGGCGGTTTATCCGGGAGGTGTCCAGCGTCAGGCGGGTGTCGAGCTGGAGGGTCTCGGGAGTCGTCCCCTGGACCCGACCCCGGAAAGAGCCCTGGAGGGCACTCGACTGGGTCGTATCCTGAAGGAACGGGCCGATGTCGAGACGTCGGACGCGACCGTTTGTCACTTCGACGACGGGGACAGAGGCAAAGGGCCGTCCCGACGCCGAGAGGGACCATTCGCTCCCGTGGAGTCGGGCGTCGGCCTCTGCAGTGAGTCGGCCCTCGTCGAGGCGAGCCTCGGTGCTCAGGGACGACATCCGGTGTGGCCCGTACCGAGCATCCTGGATGGTGAGCGTGGCCCGGCCCTCCATCGTCGTCGGCGAAAAGCCCTGCCCCTCCCCCCGGAGAGCAGCTGTGACCCGACTCGCGGTCGTGTCGCCCATGAGCGCCGCCACGTTTACGCCGTCGACCCGTGCGGTATCGAGAACGAACCGCTCCGAGCCGTCGAGGGCGGCCTGGCCGGCGACCTGCATTCGGCCCGTGGGGAAGCGCAGCGCCCCATCGGCCCGGAGGAGCTGGTCGGGGCCGAGAGCGGCCGAGAAGCGCCCGGACTCGATGACCTGAGCGCCGACCCGCGAGTCCGCCAGGGTCGCGTCGAGTTCGTACCGGGCGGAGTCGGTCGTGAGCGATTGCCCCGTGAACTGTGCGGTGGCCGTGATCGTCCCGTCAATGCCGGCGTCGGGCGCGACCGTCGCCAGCGACAGATCGCGGACCTGCGTCGACAGGTCTGCCGACGGCGCGGCGTCGAAGGGGCGCGCCGTGCCGTCCACGGAGAGTCCGATGCCGTTCAGCGTCCCGTTCAGATCCACTTCGGCGGTGCCGTCCCGAACGGTTGATTGCAGGGCGACTTCCGACACGGGCACGCCGTAGAGTCGGCTGTCGGTGATCTCGGCCTGCATGCTGCCGTTCAGCGCGTCGAGCGCCGGGCCCTCCAGGGTGCCGTCGACGCTGGCGGTAATGGTGGTTTCGGCGGAGTCGGGCGTCCCGATGAGACTCGTGGCAAGACGACGTAGATCAGCGTCGAGTTGGTAGTGGAGCGGCGGGCCCTCAGGGATCGTCTCGGTCCGCGGGGTGGCCTCGGCCTCGACCGTCAGGCGCCCCCCGTCGCGGACGCGGGCCTTCGTCGTGAGGGACAGGCGCTGGCCCGAGCCGGTCAGACGGGCCTTCAGGTTGATGGCTTCGCGGGGATCCACGGCCAGTGTGGGAGCGAACGCCGTCAGGTCCCCGAGGACCAGCGGGGTCGCCCGGAGGGAGAGCGCGACGTCGTCCAGCGTATCGTAGGGCCCCACCGGGAGGCGGGCAACGCCGTGGCCGCGCACGTCGCTCCGGGGAGACGTGAGCCGGAGCGTATCGATCCGGAGCTGGCTGGACGAGAGGGCGCCCCGGGCGGCCAGTCGAAGATCCGTCGTGTCGGCGGGAAGCTGCCCCCGAAGGCCGAGCGTGTCGAGACGGCCTCCGATTGAGGGCCCGAATTCCAGGGCCTCAACCCGCAGATCCAGGTCGTGGACGCGGGCCGTCGAGTCCCGTCCCTCCGCGTAAAAGTCTGCGGCAAACCGTCCGTCGGTCAGCCGCAGCCGGTCAATCTGAATCGGCATGCCCGCACTCGTGTCGTCCGGCGCTTCTTTCGCGATGGGGGCCAGGCGGACCCAGTCCCAGGACGAGTCGGGGGCCTGGCGCATCGTCACCGAGGGGTCGCTCAGGGACACCGCGGTCAGGTGCAAACGGCCGTGAAGCAACGCGCCCAGTCGATACTGCACCGCAAGCGTGTCGACGTGGGCCATTCGGGTCGACGAGGCCGACGCGCTGTCTGGTCGGGCAAGGGATACGTTCGTCAGGCGGAGCGAGCGCACCCAGCTTCCCGACGCCCGGTCGACGGTCAGGGTCGTGTTCGGCATCGGGTTGAACTGCCGCGCGAGAAACTGCGCGGCGGCGGTGGCGCCTGTCTCCGTCTGCAGCACGAGCAGCACGAGCCCGGCGAGCAGCACCGCCGTTCCCACCAGGCCGCCCAGGCCCCACAGTACGCGCCGTCCCCAGCGCCGGAGGGCTGAGGGGGAGGCCTCATCGGGGGAGGAGGCAGGGTCCGGACCGGAGACGGAAGGCGAGTCGGTCACAGCAGGAACAAGAGGAGAGAGGGGAGGATCGGTGCTTCAGAAGCTGTTTGGCGGACGCTCTGTGGCCTGCGACTTCGTGGATCTCGCGCAAAAAGGCTTCTTCGCTCACCCGGTAGCACCGCTACAGGGTTCGTTTGAGCACCTTTTTGCGGCTTCGCCCACTGTGTCTCGGCTGAACATCAATCCACCAAACAGCTTCTCAGCGATTAAAATGACCGCCCAATGCCGAAGTGGATCCGGAAGCGTCGGATGAAGCGAGTATCAACGTCCGACACAGGTCTCGGAGTGTCGCCCTGCACGGCCGCTCCCACGTCCTTCGCCGTGCGCAGGTCCAGAGCGTCGGGCGTCAGCTTGTGGGCCAGGTCGATCCGAAGAAAGCCGAAGGGGGTCTGGTATCGGAGTCCAGCGCCGGCCCCGACCAGAAATTGGGAGGGGGCCGTACTGACGCGCTTCCCGCTCGGGTCCGTGAGGGCGACTCCGGATGGAGGCGTCAGATCTAGAGATCCGGCCGTCAGGTAGGCCCCATCCACAAACGCAGCGGTGCGCCAGTCGGACCCAAGCCCGGGTAGGGGGAAGCGTGCCTCCACGCTCGCGCCGATTTTGGCCCGGGCCCCGATGGGCCGATACACAAACCCCTCTCGGCGTACCGAGGACTCTCGAAGAACCTTCCCTCCGGCAAGACGAGACGCCCACCCCCGCACGTCGCTCCCGCCGCCGGCGTAGAAGAGGTAGTCGGAGAAGCGATTCTGGTACACTCGACTCTGCTGGAGCTCCTCATCAGACGGAGATCCGGGCAGGGTGAGGTTGGACCGGCTCTCCCCAAACGGCCGCAGTGTCCCGGCAAACACTCGCCCCGCCACCTCGACGTACTCGGAGAGGGGCAGGTAGCCGCTCAGTTCGCCGCTCAGCTTCACGAATTCCACCCCCGACTCAAAGAAATAGCCCCCCAACTGAATGGTGGGGCGGACGATGTACCCCTTCGTGGGGCTGATAAAGTCGTCGGCGTCCCCGAACGTCCCGTTCACGGTGAAAATGCTCTTGTTGAAAGGGGCGTCCCCTGTGCCCAGGGGCGCTTCGGCCCGAGCGCTGTCCCGGCTGCCCGGCGCTGAAAACTGCCGGGTGCGGCTGACCGAGTGCTGCAGCGAGAGCGTCCGGTAGGGGAGAAAGTCGTAGACCAGGGTCGAGTTGAGCCCGTACTGTCGCTCGTTGAGATTCAAGAAGCGATTGGGGTTCGGCGCGAGGGTCGGGTTCAGTCGCTCCTGCACGAAGGGGGCCACGGAGCCGGAAAGGGCTTCCGAAAACAGGTACGGCTGTCGGAGGGTCACCGAGGCGCGGAACCGACGGCTGAGGGCCTGCGACGATCGGGTAAGAAAGTTCGAGAAGAAGGTTGGGGGATTTTCGGGGAGTCCCGTCTCGGCCGTCAGGTTGACGATGAAGGTGCGGGCGTTTCCGAGAAAGTTGCGGTGGCGCCAACTGCCCTCGAGCCGCGCGCCCGAACGCGTGTCGTACCCCACCTGGCCGGAGTACGCCCGGATCTCCGTCTCCCGGACCCGATAGCGCACCGCGACGGTGCTGTCGCGAGGCTGGTTTGGCACGTCGGCCAGGGCCACCCGAAAGAGGTCGAGGTTGAATAGCTTTCGCTGCCCCTCCCGCACGGCATCGGCCGAAAAGCGATCGTCCACCGAGAACGGCAGTTCCCGCAGAATAATCGGGTCGTTGATCGATTCGTTACCCTCGATTCGAATCTCGGACACCACGCCGCGAGGCCCCGGGTCCGCGAAAACGGTCAGGTCAGCGGCATACTGGATCGTATCCACCGCCGTGCGGACCTCGGCGAAGGCGTATCCGCGGCTTCGGAGCCAGGACTGAATCTGGTCCTCGATCTGCGTGCGCTTGAAATCGGTGTAGCGGCCCTCAGTCTGCAGGGTCTCGTCCCGGTAACGCGTCCACGCATCGCGCAGGTCGTCCGGCAACGCCGTCTCGATCGCCGTGGTATCCCCGGTGGTCAAAAACTGGGTATTCCGGATCTGTATCGAAGGCCCCTCCCGGATGGTAAAGATGACGTGGATTTGATTGCTTGAGGTATCGAGTTGCGTAGCCGGATAGTCAACCTCGGGCGTGGGAAACCCGTTCTGCCGGTAGAATTGACGCAGGCGGACGACATCCTTCTGGAGGGTCACTGGATCGAACGGGAATCGATGTCGCTGCACGCCCGGCAGAAACGCGAACAGGTTCCGCAGGTGGGCGAGCACTCCGGGGGCGGCCGTCGCAATTTGCTCCTGGAGCCGACTCGTCTCGAAGGTCTGCTGGTCCATGAACCGGTACGAGACCTCCTGGACTGTGGTGTTGCTGTTTGCGGCCCACAGCGGCGCCTGAGCAGCGGCCTTGGGGGGGGCGCCCCCCACGAAGCCGGTCAGCAGTGCGGCGAGCAGGAGGCCGGGGGAGCAAACGGGACGATTGGGAGCAAACGAGTGGGGGAGCACCGTGGACGAGACGTGCAATCGATGGGCGGAAACGAATCGTGTGCTGGGCGCCCGCGACGGTCCTGCGAGGGGGACGACGACGAAGGGGAAGAGGAAGGGGGCCTACACGCGTCGGGCGGGTGGAGCGTGCTCGTCAGATCCGTCTTCAGCGTCCACGTCGGCCTCCTCGCCCGCGTCATTGTTCGGAGCCAGAGAGTTCAGTTGTGTCGGCAGCTCCGCGCCGGGCAGGTCCCCGGCGGTGATGTGTCGATGCTCGCGAAGCGACGCGACGACGGCCCCAAGCATCAGTACGATTCCGGAGTAGTAAACCCAGAATACGAATGCCACGATGAGCCCGAACGTACTGCCGAGGGCTTCGGTCCCGGTTCCGTATCCGACGTACGTGGCGTAAAACGCGAAGGCCTGCTTGGCGGCCTCCCACAGGACGGCGGCGAGGAGAGCTCCGACGAGAGCACTTCGCATTCGCGGATGCGGCTTTGGCACAAAGTAGTAGAGTTGAAAAAACATGGCCGTCGTGAGGAGGAGGGGAAGGAGAAGCCCCGTAATCCAGACGGCGCTCTTCCACAGCCATTGAATCAACCGCTCCGGTCCGATGGCCTGAGCGATGATCACGTCGTTGACGAAGGGGGGCACGAACATCGATAGCCCGACCGTCAGAAGAAAGAGAATGCCGACCTGGATCACCATTCGAACGTCGAACAGGTAGCCCCACCAGAGCGAGCGTTGCTCGTGCCAGGTCTGCTCAAAGGCATTGCTGACGGCAATCCGCAGGGTGATAAACAGCGACATGGCCGAGAGGAACAGGCCAATGCCGCCGATGCCTACGATGGTTGCGCTGGCATCCTGAAGCTGCATGAGGAAGTCGATGAGCTGCTGGCTGTGGGTGCCTGGAAGGAGCTCCCGAATGAACCGGGTGACGGCGGCGAACGCATCGTTTCCTTGGAGGGCGCGGCCCATAATGCCCGTGGCGAGAATGATGATGGGGACGATCGTCACGAGGACCTTGAAGGCAATGGCCTGCGCCCAAAGGAAGACGTTTTTGTCCGTCAGCTCCAGGTAGAGTCCGTAACTGTAGTATTTTGCGGTCGCCCACAGATCCGACAACGCCTTCCGGACGGAATGTGGGAGCTCGATCCTGGAGAACATGCGATCGGGTAGAATCGCGTCTGCAAATGGCACTTTTACTTTCCGCTCCATTCGTACCTGTCAGGGCTGTGCAGTGGTTCCTCTCAAGCCCCGCAGCACCCCTCATTCAGTCAAAAATGGGCCAGAAGACGCCGAATCGAAATTGCTGGGGCGGCAAGGGATACACGGGCACCACGAAGGTGCCGGGCTGCAGCTGGGTGCCCGCCTGAATGTTTTGGAACGTGAAGAAGAGCTGTGCACTTCGGAGTTGGACCTCGGCGCGGACGTCGACGGTCCCGCTCGGCCCCACGTCCAGGCCCGGAGCGTTTGGGACTGGGGTCTGCCGGGGGGGAACGACCAGGCGCCCGGTTGGCGGGTGGAACCAGCGACTGTTCATGGCGGTCCACCCCCGCGCCCGGACGTAGAGGTCTGTGGTGAGGTCGGTGAAGAGGACGAAGCGAGCCCCGATGCGCCCCTCACCGTACGCCCGGGGCAGGGTGCGGGCCAGGCGTGCGTGAAGGGACGACTCGTTGGCGCGGAGGGATTCCAGGAGCGTGCCGCGACCGGTGGCGTAGAGGCCGCGGCGGGCGTCCTCGCGCCACCCCAGAGAGAGGGTCAGGCCGGCCCGCTGCACGGGCGTGGACGGGGCGCGGGCCGCCACCGTGTCCGTGATGGTCGTGGGGGACGAGGCGCCGGTGGACACCGCGTAGAGGTCGACGGCGTTCCGAATCTGGTGCGCGAAGGCGTTCAGTCCGAGGGCGAACGGGCCCACCTCGATGCGCGCCCCGACCATGCCCTCGATCACGTGATCGGCAATCCCGGACCGCTCACCGTTGAAGGCCCGGACGTACGGCGCGAACCCGTCGTCCTCGATCCACGCGCCCCGCTGGCCCGTGGCCGTCACCGACGCCGACAGCCGAAGCGGGTCCACGGAGCGACGGGCCCGAGCGGTGAGGGATGGGTAGGTCTGCTCGGTCGTGACGTGGCCGCCCGCGTCCACAACGAGATCGGTGGCCCCCAGCCGGAGGGAGTCCCGCAGGAGGACGTGGGCCGCGCCCTGGGTGCCGTCGATCTGGGGCACATTGCCGCCGGCGACCTGCCAGAGGGCGCCCCGCACGCTGCCGGTGAGCGTGTGGGCGCCTACTCTGAGCGACTGCCGGAAGCGGAGGTGTCCCCCGTCTATTTTGACGGTCCACGTCGTATCGGTCGTCCCTCGGTCCGGGCGGAAGTCGGATGCGTTGGAGGTCCAGCCCGCCGACAGCTCGGCGCGGCGGTCCAGCAGGGGCACCAGGGGGCCGCGGACCCGTGCGGTCAGATCGTTGCGCACCGTCTTGCGCTGCGCATTCGGGGCGCGCACGCTGCTACCGGCCACCGGAAGGGCGTAAATCGTCAAAAACGTCTCTCCCGGGGGGATGGCACCGCCGTGGGCCCCAATGCGATAGAGCGATGAACGGTCAGACAGCTCAAAGGTCCAGTCGTTGGTCTGGTACTGGAGTCGCCCCCAGATGCGTCGCTCCTTGCGCAGGCGACTGCCGTCGTACACGCCGTCGGCCTTCCGCCCTCCATATCCGAGAGTTAGGTGCAGCAGGCCGGGTCGGCCAAACAGGTCGAGGCGGCGCTTCTGGGAGTGCCCCGCCTCAATGGCGTGCAGTCCGCTGTTGTCGAACCGGTAGCGCAGCTCGGTGACCGGACGCTTCGGTTCGTACGCGCGCCAGGAGGTGTGCACCCCGACGGCCCCGCCCCCCGGATCGGATCCCGTGCGGGGAGGCGACAGGAAGGAAGGGGGGAGGAGTTCGAATCGGGGGCGCCCCGTCAGGGCATGGTCCAGCGAAAAGCCGTCGAACCAGAGGTGCACCCGGTGTGGAGCAAGCCCGCGAGGGCTCCACCCGTGGGGCCACCCGTACTCCCCGAGGTCGTAGAGAAACCCGCCGACCTGGTCGGCGAGCATCATTTCTACGCTCACGTGTGGCAGGCGGCCGGGGATCGAGTCGGTTCGGGCGCGGCCGTACAGCGGCGGAGCCACGGGTTGCGGCCGGAGCGGTTGCGGCGACGCGTCGGCGGTATCGGCTGGGCTCGGCTGGGTGGTGTCGGCGGGCGAGCGCCGGGTCGTGTCCGTCGGGGCGCGCTGGAGGGTGTCGGGCGTGGCCGCGTCGGTGGTGTCGACCTGCCCGTGGGTGCTGCGGAGGGGGCCGAGGGCGAGTCCGAGACCGATCAGGAGTGCGAGCCGGGCGGTCGGGGACAAGACGATGGAACGGTGGGGAGCGGGCATGGCCGGGGCGCGTAAGAAACGAGGCCGACCGGGAACGTGGGAGTCACACCGAGTCCAGAAGCAGGATTCGGGTGTGGATGGGAGGAGAGCCTGTGCCGATGACTGCGGCATGTGGAAGGCTGAAAGCACAATGCGTCCTCACGTCCATCCTCCAGCCTTCCATACCCAGGCGACGCTTGCGGAGTTCGTATCACTCGTCCGGAAACAATCCAAAGAGCCGACTCTCGATCTGGTTCAGCACAGCCCGACGGTCGTCCTCCTCCTCCACGAAATCGAGCTCGTCCACGTCGACAATCAGCTTTGGGCCGCGGTCGTAGTTCTCGATCCACTCCTCGTAGTGGCCCTGCAGCCGCTCGAGGTAGTCGATGCGGATGGTCGACTCGTACTCCCGGCCTCGCTGCTGAATGTGGTTGACGAGGGTGGGGACCGACGCCCGCAGGTAGATGAGCAGGGAGGGGGGCTGCAGATACGACGTCATGATCGTGAAGAGATCGGTGTAGTTTTCGTAGTCCCGGGTGCTCATGTGGCCCATCTCGTAGAGGTTTCGGGCAAAGATGTGAGCGTCCTCGTAGATGGACCGGTCCTGCACAACTGATGTCTCCGACTCCTCAATGCGCTGGAGCTGCTCGAAGCGCTCGGAGAGGAAAAAGACCTGAAGGTTGAAGGACCACCGACGCATGTCGTTGTAGAAGTCGGTGAGGTACGGGTTGTCGTCGACCTGTTCGTAGACGGTGTCCCAGTCGAAATACTCGCCGAGCACCTCCGTGAGGGCCGTCTTTCCGGCGCCGATGTTTCCGGAGATGGCAACGTGCTTGGCCGAGGCATCGTCGGGGAGTTCAGACATCGCAGAAACAGGACTCATAGACAGAACGAACACACGGCGTTCAAATCTAGGAGCCCGCGTGTAAAGTCGACACGCCGGACTGATCTTTTTTGTGCGAAGACAGGCAATGCCGGTTGAACCGTTCGCACACATCCACAATAACATTTCGCTCGGGGGCAGACCGGTCCACCCGGAGACGGTACTACGACCACGACGACGAGGCCTCCCCGCCCCGAAACGACGAGATCGTGGTGAGAACGGTGTGCGAGGAGCCCGAATATCGACGGAAGAGCTTGTATCCGCCGTAGACGACGACACAAGCGAGGACGAATACGAAGAATTTTGTATTCTGTACGGCCTGCATCGTCCCCAAGCCCAGGGGCACAAAAACGAGAGTGACCAGGATGAAGGCGAGCCCGTGGTACCACTGAAACTTTCGGATCCATTGTTTGAATCGCGCCCACAGTCCCGGAGCGTCGGACGTGTCGGCCGGGGCGTCGGGCGAGGTCTCGTCTCCCCCCGATGCGTCGACGGCGATCCCTGACCCTACGGTATCTGCCTTGGCGGAGCTCCCCGCAGTGGTCGCTCCAGATCCTGCGGCGCCGGCAGACGCCCCTCCGGCGGTAGCAGTGGAGGTCCCCCCTGCGGCAGCGGAGGCACTTCCCGGAGCCGTCGAGGACGCGCCGCCCGCCGCTCCCGACGCACCACTCCAGGAGGTTCCGGCCCCGCCGCCCCCAAAGCTTCCGCCGCCGAATCCGCCAAAGCCGCTCGCGGCCGACCGAAGCAGTCCGGCGATGGATCCGGCCCCGAACCCGAGAAGGGCCCCACCCGTGAGGGTCTGCTTCCACGCCTGATACCGCTCGGGGGGCATCGATTGAAGCGTCTGGTAGCCCCAATACGCGACGGCCGGGTACCCCCACGTGAAGACGTAGAAGATCGGCTTCACCAGAAACTCGAGTCCGAGAATCTCCTCCGCCACGAGGGCCCCTGTAAGCGACCCATAGAAGACGGCAAAGAGCCAGCCCACCCCGAAAAGGAGATAGCGAAGACAGCCGCCGTCCATCACGAGCGACACGGCAAGGAGCACCGTCGGAAACGCCAGCAGGAGGCTCATTAGGAGGAGCACGATCGGACCGAGGATCAGCACCCCGAGCACCCATTCGAGCACGTTCTCCCCGACCGATTCCGTCTCCGCGCTGGACGACGCAGACTCCTGGGCGGAAGCATCCGCTGAGGAGTCCTGAGACGGGGCCTCCTGCCGGAGGGTCTCGACGGCGGCGCGCTCCGCGAAGGCGGGATGGGCGGGCACGCAGGCCCCGAGGAGCCCGCCGGCCAGGACGATTCCACACAGGAGGGAACGGAGTCGAAACTGCCTGTGGATGTGGTTCATCGTGTCGCTCTGAGAATTGGTCGGTCCGACCGGGCTATCCATCCCCGTGGTGGAGGCGGTCGGCCCGTTCGTTTTGGGCGTCGGGGCGCGTCCCCACGCCATGCTCGTCCAGCACCTGCCCGCAGCGCTCGATGCCATTGAGGAGGCCTTGCGTGAGCCGGTCGTCCTCGATGCCCCGCCGAATGTGGTCGGTCACGTCGGTCCAGGCCGACGCGTCGACCTGTTCGTCGATGCCGCGGTCCGCCAGCACCTCGATGCGGTGCTCGTTGAACGAGACGAACAGGAGAATGCCCGTCCGGTTGCGGGTGTCGAACAGTTCTTGTTCCAGGAAAGCCTCCACGGCCCGCTGGTACACAGCCCGCCCCTTCTCGTCGGGGGGCGTGAGGGCGCGCAGGAGGGGCGGCACGGTTCCGGCGGCGACCGCCCCGAGGAGGCCCGTCCCGAGGGCGGCGGCAAGGACGTAGAGATCGGCGAGGTACGGCCACAGCGCCGGAACCGGGGCGACCCGGAGCAGGGCGGCCGCGCTCGCGACGAGAAGCGCGCCCAGGACGCCCCCCCGCCACCGCGCGGCGGGATAGGGGTCGCTCTGCACCACGACGTAGGGCACAATTTCGGCGGACGTGGCGGCTTCGGCCTCGTCAATGGCGTCGGCGATGTGCTGCCGGTCGTCGTCGGAGAAAAGATCGTCCATGGCGTGCGGTGGAGACGGGACCCCGAAGCTTTCTTCGAAGACAGGGCGAAGGACTACAAAACGTAGCCATCCGCACCGGAGAGGTGCAATCTGCGAGTGGGGGACGCGGGGACGCTGGGACGTTGGAACGTTGGGACGCGGGGGAATGGGGGAGTTGGAGAGTGGGGGAATGGGAGAGAGGGAGAAAGGGCGGAAGCGAGAGGGGACTGAAAACGGAGGGTTAGGACTGCGGCTCTGTCCCGTCGGCGCGGATCCATTGCACCTCCAGTCGGAAGGGGCCGTCCTGTTCGTCGGCGATTAGGAACCCGAGCGTGCGCAGCCGAGAGGGGGCGAACGGCGGCGCATCCGGAACCTCGGTGCCGCGGCGGTACGGGGTGAGCGTGCGAAAGGGCACGTCGATCGTCGTCCAGCGCTCGGAAGGCTCGATCGGCGCGCGATAGCTGATGGGGCCGCCCGCCTCCGTGTAGGTTGTGAGCCGGTAGCGCTGCCCGTCGCCGCGGAGGCGGAGCCGCAGGCCGTCGGCTCCGCCCAGGTCGTAGGTGGACTCCGGGGCGCGGACCGACGCGAACCCGCCGCCCTGCTTCAGCGACACAGTGCCGGTGAAGGCGGCCCCCTCGTCGGTCGCCACGAACTGGCTCTCCGACACGCCGCCCATCACCGGGTCGTCGATGCTTCGCCAGGCGGACGGGTCGTGCGGGTCGGACGACGAGAAGTCAAATAGAAGAGATGTGGGCATCGCACGAACTGGAGAGGACGCGTCCGCAATGTCTCACTCGTCCCAGATTTGGGACTGCGTGTAGGGGCTGCCTTCAACGGTCCAGTCTTCGGCGGTAAGGTAGCGGTAGCCCCGGTCGAGCGCGGCGATGGCCTCCATGTCGTCGTTCGTCAACTCGAGCTCGGCGGCCTCCAGGTTCTGCTGGATGTGAGACGGGGTCGTGGACTTCGGAATGACAGCGGTGTCGCGATGCAGGGCCCAGCTGACGAGCACCTGCGCAGGGGAGGCGTCGTGCGTCTCCGCAATCTCGTGGATCGTGGGCTCGTCGAGCAGGGTCGGTTCGTCGTCCGCCTTCATCGAGTCAGGGCGGTCGTAGGAGCCGAGCGGGGAGTACGCCGTGAGCGGAATGCCCTGCTCCCGGGCGAAGGACAGCATCTCGGGCTGCTGCAGGTACGGGTGCAGCTCGATCTGATTCATCTCAGGTGCCACTCGTCCCTCCTCCTGCAGCAACTGGAGCTTCGGCACGTTGAAGTTGGACACGCCGATGTGCCGGACCCGGCCCTCGGCCTTGAGCTCCTCCATCGCCGCCCAGGTCTCGGTGAGGGGAGTCTCGTCCAGAGGCACGAGCTTGGAGGGGGAGCTGGGGTAGTCCACGCCGCGCTCGAAAGCCACCGGCCAGTGGACGAGGTAAAGGTCTAGGACGTCGAGTTGAAGGTCGTCGAGCGTCTGTTCGAGGGCTGGGCGGACGTGCTTCGGGTCGTGCGAGTCGTTCCAGAGCTTCGAGGTGATCCACACGTCGTCGCGGTCGGCCATGCCCGCGTCGAGGGACTCGGTCAGGGCCTCGCCCACCTCCGCCTCATTCTTGTAGATCGGGGCGCAGTCGACGTGCTGGTACCCCACTTCTATGGCCGTCGTCACGGCCTCGTGGGCCTCGCCCGGGGCGGACTTCCAGGTGCCGAGGCCGAGCATGGGCATCTCGTCGCCGTTCTCAAACGAAATGGTTCGCATGGAGGCATCCTCGTGGAGTTGGTTCTTGCGTCGTCGGAAAGCGCGTCTGTCTCCCACGCCCCCTCGCGCCGGAATGATCCTCGTGCGGTGCGGCGCCGGGCGCGAATTTGCACGCCGGTCAAACGGCCGCGCGTCGGCGGTCCCCGGATGCACTCTGCGTCCCGTCCGCCGGCCCTATTCCACGTACGCATACGTGCGCTCGCCCATGCCGCCCCACCCGTCGAAGACAAACTCGCCCTCCGGGGTCGTTTGGGGCGAGAGGGGGGTCTCCCGGTTGTGGTTGTGCGCGTCGTGGATCGCTTCGTACTCCTCGAAGCTGAGGTCGTAGCGCGCCGCCAGTTGCTCGTCGATCGTGAGCTGAGAAATTTCCTCGTCCCAGCCCGGCTGAACGGTCTCGGCGTGGATCTCGGCCTGGGCGCCGCTCCCGTAAGAGGCCACGAGCATGCGCTCGTCCGCGAGGTTACGGCCCGCCTCGGCGGCGGCCTGCAGGCCCGACGCCCGGGCCAGGTGCACAGAGCCGGTGTACCAGTTGCCGACGTGGCGGGAGAGGCCCAGCGTCGGCGCAATCGTGCGCTCGTACCACTCCTCGTAGTGGGGCGTCTCCATGAGCTTGCCGGTGTACGTCTTGAGCGCATCGAGGTACGCGTCCTCGTCGTCGAAGGCCGTCGGGCGGGGCTGTGGGCCGATCCGGTCGACGAGCCCACTCCCGACCTCTGTGCCGCGAACGCCGTGGTTGTAGCCCAGCACGGCGGCCTTCCCCACCATTCCGGGGAAGGGCGTGTGGAAGAGAAAAAGCGCGTGGGCATCAGGGTGTAGGTCGGCCCCGGCCGCATCGAGGTCCTCCAGGGCCTCCTGAATCCGCGCGAGGTAGACCTGCATCGAGCGCGTGCCGTCAACGCTGGGATACTGCTGGTTGGGCTTCAGAAAATCCGTCTCGTCGGCGCTGCCGTGGCCCTGATGCGTGCCGAAGGCCACCACGTCGGGATTGCGGTCGACGAGCATCGCGATGGCACCGGCCCCCTGGGTGGCCTCCCCCGGATCGTTGCGCTCGTAGAAGGCCGTGTCGGTCGTGATGACCAGCGCCTTTCGGCCTCGGCTGCGGCCCGCCCGGATCCAGTTGAACGCGTCGTCGAGGGACTGCGTCCCCGAGATGCAGGCGAACTTCCGCTCCCCCTTGTTTGCGTGGCGGAAGTCGCCCTCGAAGACCTGCTCCAGGCACCCCGCCACGTACGTCGAGGCGGGCTTCGACCGGTCGAACGCGCTCTCGGTGGCCACGTCGATGCGCCCAATTTCGTCCGGCGACACGCCCTTCCGCCTCAGGAGACGATGGGCGGCGTTGGCCCCCATCGTGACGATGTCCTCATGAACGTCGGGGAGCGAGGAGGCGTAGAGCCCGAGGCCCTTCGTGTATTTTGCAGGGTCCGTGTCCTGGGCGGGGGCGTAGGTGTCTGCCAGGTCCAGCTTCAGCTTTCCCGTCCAAATCGCCATGCCGTCGATGCCGACCGCGTCGGTGTGCATAGAGACGCAACTCCTGGAGGTGAATGCAGGGAGAGAGCGGAGCGAGTTGACAATCGTCGCAACAGGAATGCCTCGCCCGTCCGAATGTTGGGACGTGCGCCCCGGGGGCCCCGCCCACGGTGTGACGGATGTGAAAAACTCCGACCTACACGTCCAGCACGTCGCGAAGGCCCTGGACGAAGCGGTCAATTTCGTCCTCCGTGTTGTAGTAGTGCACTGAGGCGCGCACGAGGTCGGGCAGGGCGCGGGCCTCGGCGTCGAGGCGGGTGGAGCTGGGCGTGGACACCGAAACGTTGATATCCCGCTCGCGGAGGGCGGCCTGGATCGCCGGGGCGTTGAGGGGCTCGGCGCTGAAGGTCGTGATGCCGCAGCGGACCCGGCCCTGGTCGTGGACCGTGACGCCGGGAAGCGCACTCAGTTTGCTGCGCAGGGTGCGGGCGAGGTGCCGATTGCGGTCGAAAATGGCGTCCAGGCCGCGATCGAGCGCGTACTCGACGGCCGTGCCGAGGGCGACCTGCCCCGCCACGTGGCTCTCCCACGTCTCGAACCGGCGGGCATCGGGGTGGACCTCATACGTGTCGGGGCCGGTCCAGGTGGCGGCGTGCAGGTCGAGGAGGGGCGGCTCCAGGCGCTCGATCCAGTCGCGCCGGACGTAGAGGAAGCCGGTCCCCCGCGGCCCGCGCAGGTACTTGCGCCCGGTGGCCGAGAGCATCGTGCAGCCGAGTTCGTTGACCGGGAGCGGCATCTGTCCGGCCGACTGGCAGGCGTCGAGCAGCATCGGCACCCCCGCTGCCGTGGACGAGCCCGCCGTTCGTGGGCACGTGGGTGAGGGCGATGAGCGCCACCTGGTCGTCCATCATTGACCGGAGCGCCTCCACGTCGATCTCGCCCGTCTCGGTGCTGGGGACCACGTCGACCGTCGCTCCCGTCCGCTCGGTCACCTGGAGGCAGGCGATGTGGTTGCTGGCGTAGGCGGCCCGGGAGGTGAGAATGCGGTCGCCCTCGGCGAACGGCATCGCGTAGAAAGCCATGTCCCAGGCCCGCGTCGCGTTTTCGAGGAGGGCCACCTCGTCGGCGTCGCAGCCGAGCATGCGGGCGATCGCGTCGTACGTGTTTCGGAGCTGCTCGTCGGCCTCGTCCGCTGCTTCGTAGCCACCAATCGCGGCCTCCCGCTTCAGGTGGGTCACCTGCGCGTCGAGGACCGACTGCGGCGGGAGCGCAGCGCCGGCGTTGTTGAAGTGGAGGACATTGTTGGTGCCGGGCGTCTCGGCGCGGAGCTGGTCGACGTCGAAAGGCATCGCTCTGCGTGTGGGCGTTTTGGCGTGTGGGCGTGTCTCTATCCCCCGTTCGTTGTGACTCCTCGCGTTGGCGCTCCGTTCGGACCGACGCGGCCTCCCGCGTCCCCGCGTCCCCGCGTCCCCGCGTCCCCCTCGTTCAACGTTCAACGTACCACGTTCAACGCAAAACGCCTCCCAGTGTCCCCACGCCCTTTCCCCCACTCCCCCATTCTCCTCTGGACTCACCCAACAGCAGTTCCTCCCCCTCGTTCGCGCTCCATGCGATCCTCGACTCTCGAACATCGAATGTGGATGTTTTGGGAAATGAGCGGAACGGGGGTAACAATTGCGAGGCCTCCCGTACATCTTGTAGTCTGCACTTGTCACACAACCGACCCCCCTTACGTCTATGGCGACGGCAACCAACCTTGGCTTCCCCCGCATCGGCGCCCACCGCGAACTCAAACGGGCCGTGGAAGGGTACTGGAACGGCGACCTTACGAAAGAGGAGCTCCGCGACGCGGCCCGGGCGCTCCGCACGTCCCATTGGTCCACGCAGCAGGACCTCGGGCTCGACGTGGTGCCCTCCAACGACTTCTCGTACTACGATCAGGTCCTCGACGCCTGCGCGATGGTCGGCGCCGTCCCGGAGCGGTTTCCGTGGGACGGAACCGAGGTCGACCTCGACACCTACTTCGCCATGGCCCGTGGCCTGCAGGAGAAGGACCTGGCGGGCGAGGGCTCTGGCGTGCAGGCGATGGAGATGACGAAGTGGTTCGACACAAACTACCACTACATCGTCCCCGAATTTTCGCGGGACACTGAGTTCTCGCTTTCCTCGACGAAGGTGATCGACGAGTACGAGGAGGCCAAGGCGCAGGGCGTCGAGACGCGCCCGGTCCTCATCGGGCCCGTCTCGTTTCTGCTGCTCGGCAAGACGCAGGAGGGCGATCTCGACGCGCTCGATCTGCTCGGCGACCTGCTGCCGGTCTACGCCGAGGTGCTTCGTGAACTGGCCGACGCTGGTTGCGAGGCCGTGCAGCTCGACGAGCCCAACCTCGTCCTCGATCTGAGCGACGAGGAGCGCGCCGCCGTCGACACGGCCTACGAGGCGCTTTCCCGACAGCTGTCGGGACTGGACCTCGACCTGCACGTCGCCACCTACTTCGGCGGCCTGGAGGACAACCTGCCCACGGCCCTCAACCTGCCGATCGACGCCCTGCACCTCGACCTCGTCCGGGCGCCGGGCCAGCTGGAAGACGCCCTCGACCACGGCGTGCCCGACGACCTGAGCCTCTCGCTCGGCGTCATCGACGGGCGCAACGTGTGGCGGGCCGACCTCGATACTCTCCTCGACACGGTCGAGACGGCGGTCGGCGCCCTCGGCTCGGATCGCGTGCTGGTGGGGCCGTCCTGTTCATTGCTGCACGTGCCGGTCGACCTCGACACGGAGCCGGCCCTGAGCGACGAGATGAAGCAGTGGTTTGCCTTCGCCACGCAGAAGATTGAGGAGATCGTGGCGCTCGCCGAGCGGTCCCGACAGCCGTCGGAAAGCGAGGAGGCCACCGAGGCGCTCTTCGCGAAGAGCCGCCAGGCCCGCCAGGCCCGCGCCCAGTCCGACTGGATCAACGACGCCGCCGTGCAGGACCGCGTGGCCGACATCGGCGCGTCGATGACCGAGCGCAACTCCTCCCATGCCAGCCGCCGCCCCCTGCAGCGCGACGCCCTGGACCTGCCGACGCTCCCCACCACCACGATCGGCTCCTACCCGCAGACCGACGACGTGCGGCGCATGCGGGCGAAGTACAAGAAGGACGAGATCTCGCGCGAGGAGTACGAGGACTTCATCGAAGAACAGATCGCCGACACCATCGCCGCGCAGGAGGAGATTGGGCTCGACGTGCTCGTCCACGGTGAGAGCGAGCGCGGGGACATGGTCGAGTACTTTGGCCGTCAGCTCGACGGCTTCCTCTTCACCGAGAATGGCTGGGTGCAGAGCTACGGCAGCCGCTGCGTGCGCCCGCCCATCATCGCCGGCGACGTGAGCCGCCCCGAGCCGATGACGACGCGCTGGCTCTCCTACGCCAACGACCAGACCGACCAGCCCGTGAAGGGCATGCTCACCGGGCCGGTCACGATGCTGCAGTGGTCCTTCGTGCGCGACGACCAGCCGCGGGCCGAGACGTGCCGCCAGATTGCGCTCGCCATTCGTGACGAGGTGCTCGACCTGGAAGAGGGGGGCATCCAGGCCATCCAGATCGACGAGCCCGCGTTCCGCGAGGGGCTGCCCCTCCGCGAGAGCCAGTGGGACGACTACCTCGACTGGGCCGTCGAATGCTTCCGGCTCGCCTCCTGTGGGGTCCGCGACGAGACGCAGATCCACACCCACATGTGCTACTCCGAGTTCAACGACATCATCGAGGCGATCGCCGACATGGACGCGGACGTGATCTCCGTGGAGGCCTCGCGCTCGAAGATGGAGTTGCTCGACTCGTTCGACGAGTTTGACTACCCGAACGAGATCGGCCCCGGCGTCTACGACATCCACTCCCCCCGGGTGCCGAGCGTGGAGGAGATGGAAGCCCTCATCCAGAAGGCCCTGGAGGTGCTCGACCCGGAGCAGATGTGGGTCAACCCCGACTGCGGCCTCAAGACGCGCCGCTGGGTGGAGGTGCGGCCCTCCCTCGAAAACATGGTGCAGGCCGCCGAGAACGTGCGCGAGCCGGCGGTGGCGTGAGTTGTGATCCGTGATGCGTGAACCGTGAGTTGCCGGATTGGCCGACGGACCGTCTCACGCATCACGTCCTCACGCATCACGTGTCCGAGGCGTCATCGCGTTCGCCTGTAGCCGTAGCGTCCCGAGGCAGCCGTACGGTGAAGCACGTGCCCACGCCTTTCTCGGTGTCCACCGCGATGGAGCCCTCCATCTCGGTGACCAGGCGGTCGACGATGGCGAGCCCGAGCCCGCTGCCCTCGTGGGAGCGGTCCGTACCGGTGGATTCCTGCTCAAAGGCGTTGAACAGCGTCGCCACCTCGGCCGGATCCATCCCAATCCCGGTGTCCTCGACCTCCAGTACAGCCGCGTCGTCTTCTCGGCGGACGCGAATGCA
Organism: Bacteroidetes bacterium QS_3_64_15; assembly: GCA_003022565.1. GTDB lineage: Bacteria > Bacteroidota > Rhodothermia > Rhodothermales > Salinibacteraceae > Salinibacter. Next base: position 28,727 of record PXTN01000023.1, read on the forward strand.
GGCGCACCCCCCGGCCTCGGTGTACTTGATGGCGTTGCTGAGCAGGTTGTGCTGGATGCGCCGGAGGGCCCCCTGATCGACGTGGACCCACACCGGCGAGTCCGGGAGCTCGGCCTGGAGGGGGACGCCCGCATCCTTTGCTTTCTGCCGCATCAGGTCCATCGTGTCGCGGACCTCTTCGGTAAGCTCGACGGACTTGGGAGAGAGGGTCATCGAGCCGGCCTCCAGTTGTGAGAGGTCGAGCACGGAGTCGAGCGTTTCGAGCAGTCGGGTTCCGCTCTTTGAAATGTAATGAGCGAACTCCTCGATGGGCGTCTCCTGAGGGTCCGGATCGGAGGCCGCGTCCCCGATGGCGTCGGCGAAGCCGAGAATCGAGGTCAGGGGCGTGCGAATTTCGTGGCTCATGTTGGCGAGGAAGGCCGACTTCAGACGGTTCATTTCCTCGGCCTCTTCCTTGGCGGCCTTCAACTGCTCCTTTCGTCGCTTGCGGTCGTCGATGTCCTCGATCATCCCGATCACTTGCGTCTTGCCGGGTCCCTCGTACGGGGACAGGGTGAGGCTGCCCCAGAACGTCGTGCCCTCCGCGCGAACGAACCGCCGCTCGAGATCGGTGCACTCGTCGTCCGGCCCGGCGGAGCCTTCGACGAGCGGTTCGTCGGCGAGCGGAGCCTCCGTATGCGTCATCGCCTCCAGGGACTGTCCCTGCAGCGCCTCCGCGTCGCGCGCCAGCATGCGCCGGAGCGCTGGGTTGCTTTCGAGCACGTGCCCGTCCTCGTCGAGAAGCGCGATGCCGATGCCCGCGTTTTCGAAGATGCCCCGGAACCGCTGCTCATTGCGCCGAAGGGCCTGCTCCTGGTCGATGCGATCGAGGACCACCGAGGCGTGGGTTGAGAGGATCTCGAGAAGGCGGAGATCAAATTCAGGGATGCCCCCGGCGTCGTCGGTGCCAATCGAGAGGAGGCCGTGTCCGGCAATGGGAAGGAAGGCGGCGGTGTGGAGATCGCCCTGGTCGATGGACAGGTTCGCCTCGTGCAGGTTCTCGGCCACGACGGTCTCGCCGGTGCGGCAGGCGCGAACAATCTGGGCCTCCGGGTCTCCCGCCGGCGTTGACAGATCAGACAGGGACGTGCGAGCGTCGGGGGACAGGTGGGCGGGGACCAGGGGAGGATCCTCGGAGAGCTGAATGCTATTGAGGGGATAGTCGAACGTCTCGCGGACGACGTCTTCAATTCGCTGCGTCACGCGCTCCTCGTCGTCGGCCCGGAGGAGACGTTCGGTGGCGGTGTAGAGGGCTTCTGTTTTTTGCTCCCGCTCGCGCAGGGCGCGCTCCCGCTCTTTCCGCTCTGTCACGTCGACGAACATCACGTATCCCTCCGTGCGCTCCCCTTCTCGGTACCGGGCAGCAAAGTGAAGCTGGAAGGTGCGCAGGCCGTCCGGCGTCTTCCGTTGCGTCTCGGTGTAGTGGGGGCCCTCCTCAGAGGCCTGCTGGATGAGGGAGCCCATTGGCGAAGGATCATCGTCGGGGCCGATCAGGGCGCCCATGTTCTCGCCGTGCACAGACGCGGCGTCGTGGCCGAAGACCTCCTCGAACGCTCGGTTGACGGTCTGCACCTGGGTCCCGTCGTCGGTGAGCACGCCCTGCACCACAGGGGTCGGAAGATTCTGGAACAAGGTTTCGAAGCGGTCGCGTTCTCGCTGCAGATCCTGCTCCCGCTCTTTCAGGTCGCTGATGTCGGTGACGACTCCGTCCACGTACGCCACCTCGCCGTCCTCGTCGTGCACGACCGTGCCGTCCAAGAGCCCGGTAAAGGTCGATCCGTCCGTCCGACGAAACGTCACCTCCTGGGCGTCGCTCGACTCTGCCGCAGCAGCACGAAACAGGGGCGAAGACGCCTCGGTGTGGGCGTAGAGGGCAGGGGGGGCGAGCCCAAGGACGTCGTCCACCGAAGGGTACCCAAACATGTGGGCAAAGGCTTCATTGGCGTAGACCAGCCCGTCGTCGGGGGCGATCCGGTAGATGCCGTCGTTGACGTTTTCGGTGATCGATTGGAGGAGTCGTTTGCCCTCACGGAGCCGCCCCTCCATGGCGTGCCGCTCGGTAATGTCCTGGAGCGTGCCGATGAGCCGCACGGTGTCGTCGAATCGCTCGCGGGCCTTCCCCCGGATGTGCACCCACCGTCGTTTGCCCTCGGCCGTGTCCACCGGCGTTTCCAGGGCAAAAGGGTCTCCTGCCTGTAAGCAGCGGACGAGGGCCGCCTTGAGGTCGTCCCGCGCGGTGGGCGGGTACAGACGGAGGCTCGTTTCCGCGTCGAACGTCACGTCGGTGGGCAAATCGAGGATCCGGTAGAGCTCTTCGGTGCCCTGCACCTCATCGGCGTCCGGGTCGTACTCCCAGCCGCCGACCTGGGCCACGGACTGTACCCGTCGGAGCAGGTCGCGGTTTTTCTGGAGGGAGGCTTGGGCGAAGGCGAACGCCCGGTGGCGGCGATAGAGCGCCGCGCAGGTGGCCGTGATGAGGACGGAGCTCCCCCCAATGAACGCCAGGTGGCGGGCCATCTCGGCCGTGAGCACCGGCGCGCCCGTCCACGCCAGTCCGGAGGGGCCGAGCACGTACACGATGACCGCGACGAGCCCGCCAATGCCAAGCACCTGCAGGGGGCGCAACGGCACGATGGCGACGATCACCAGATACATCGGAACGACGTACCCGGTCCCGAATGTGCTTCGCAGCGCGGCCTCGAACGTCGCGACGGTCGCGGTTAGGAGCACCGCGCCGCCCCCGAAGAGCCGCCCTGCCTGCAGGCTGCATTCCATCTGGGCCAGAACGAGGGCGATAACGCTGAGTGCGGCGACGATCAGCGTGCCGGAGGCGACGATTTGGTACTCCAGCCCCGCGGACTGGAAATTTTTGTACGTCCAGTGGATCTCGTAGCCGAGGCCGAGCACGCTGAGGCCCACGTACAAGAGGGTGCCCACCAGCCCGATGGCGCCGCACTGGCGGAGGCCGGTGTGGAGAATATCCGTGAGGATCGACCGAAAGTCTGGGTCCCGTTCCTGGGTCTTGGAGACGACGAAAAATTGCCAGAGGGCCGTCTCCGATGCGTCCGTGCGATCCATTCGCCAGAGCTGTTCTGTAGGAAGGAAGTGCGTATCTGCGGGACAAGGATCATACCAGACGGTCCTCAGAACGGCCCCGTTGCACGGCAGTCGCAGAAGGCCGGCGATACCAATTTTCTGGTCAACGCCAGCATTCCCGACCGCCTCGCAGGTCCAGGTCCCATCATGTCCGAGGCCAAAGACGCTGAGGCCCACGTACAGAAGGGCGGCAACGGGCCCAATCGTGCCGCACTGGCAGAGGCCGGTGTGCAACACGTGGGCCGGAACCGACCGTACGTCCGGATCCCGTTCGCGGAAGGAGGAGAACAGTTGCGATGTGTCCGGACGCGTGGTTAACTACGTAGACATGCAAACATACCTTCGCTCGAGAGTCATCCCGATAGGAATCGAGGACAATGTTCTGAGCGACCGACGACCGAGGGACGAAGCGAGCCGAAGGAACCCTTTAGGCCCCCTCGATTCCGCTTCGCCCCCCAGGAGTACTCGTCCTGCACGCAGCATGACCCCGACCCTCGCGTTCGCTCCCAGGCACTCGAAAGCGCTTCTTCACTACGCTCTGGGCACAGCCCAGAGACTACTCGGAATGGCTCATTGTTAAGGTTCTGTTGCGTGTCTACCTAGGCGGCATGACCGAAGAAATGTCTCAGCCTTTTAGAGGATCAAGGACCATGCCAAGGTGATCGCTGCGAAGGCACAGTAGAAAGACAGTAGAACGTACGGAGGCCATCGCAATCAGGCAACGTCGTACTCCTCGAAGAGCTCGGTCGCGCGCGGGAGGTCCACGTTGCCGCCGCTAACGACCACGCCAATCCGCCGGTCGCGGCCCGGCACCGCGCCGTCGAGCAGGGCCGCGGCGCCGAGCGCCCCCGTCGGCTCCACGACGATCTTCATCCGCTCCCAGAGCCGGTGCATGGCGCGGACGAGCGCGGCGTCCGAAACGGTGACCATGTCGTCGGCGTGCTCCAGGACGAGGGGAAACGTCACGTCGCCGAGATAGGGAGTGCGGGCGCCGTCGGCCACCGTGTCGGGATCCTCTACGGTCTGCAGCTCGCCGGAGTGAAACGAGCGGGTGGCGTCGTCGCCCGCTTCCGGCTCCACGCCGACGACGGTACAGTCCGGGGCGTGGTGCCCGGCCGCCAGGGCACAGCCGGAGAGGAGCCCACCGCCCCCGCAGCAGACGAGCAGCACGTCGAGGCCCTCCACCTGACGGCACAGCTCGTCGCCCACGGTGCCCTGCCCGGCCACCACGTTCGGGTGGTCGTAGGGTGGCACGAGGGTGAGCCCGCGCTCCTCGGCGAGCCGCCGGCCCAACTCCTCACGGACGGTGGTCTCGGGATCATACTCGACGACCTCGGCCCCGTAGCCCCGCGTGGCGTCGAGCTTCACCTGTGGCGCATTCTCGGGCATCACGATGGTCGCGTCCACGCCCAGCAGGCGGCCCGCCAGCGCCACGGCCTGCGCGTGGTTGCCCGACGAGTAGGCAATCACACCGCGGTCCTTGGCCTCGGGAGACAGCTGCGACACGGCGTTGTACCCGCCGCGGATCTTGAAGGCGCCGGTGCGCTGAAAATTCTCGCACTTAAAATGCACCTCCGCGCCGACCTGGGCGTCGATCGTGCGGGCCGTCAGAACCGGCGTCTCGTGGACCACGTCGTGGAGCCGCTCGGCCGCGGCGGCCACGTCGCGGTAGGTGACGGGGAGATCGGGGACATCGGTGGGGGCGGTAGGCATTCCGGGCGGGGATTCATTCGGTAGACTCGTCAGCGATGCGTTCGAGCGTGTTGGCGAACGCGCGCAACTCCTCGATCACGTCGTCGCGAACGGCCGGGAGACGGCGGACGAGAGGGGCCATTTGCTCCGGGTCGAAGTCGACCGTGTACACGTTCCGGACGACGTGCCGAAAGCCCCTGTAGGATTCCAGTCGTCGACGCAGCTCTGTCGAAAGAACGGCCGGACGCGTGCTGGGGATCGAGCTGCCCATCTGATCCAGAAGGTCTTCGTGCCAGTGCGGGCTCTCGGGCATCGACTGGTCAACGTCTCGCGCGATCGTCTCGAAGATGCGTTCCAGGCCCGCGTAAAAATCATGGACGTTCAGGGCGGCGGCGTCCACATAGTATTCGTCGCCGGTATCCCGGTATTGATCCCAGATGGCCCGGGCCCGTCCGGAAATCGCGGCGATGTCGTCGAGGTCTTGGCGGATACGGCCGGCGACGGCGCGATACGCAGCAGTCATAGCTCGATCCCGGTGTCTTGGATGGTCTCACGGAGGGAGGGATGGCAGGACTCCAGGCGGATCAGATCCACGGACCGCGTCTCGGAGACGGATTGCACGCGGGCGACGGCCCGGTAGTAGTCGAGGCCGGAGAGCCCCGTCACCGCAAGGTCGAGGTCGGAGTGCGGGCTCAGGCGCTCGTTCCGGGCCACCGATCCGAAGAGGACGACCCGCTCAGCTTCGAAGTCGGCGTGCAGGAGGGCTGCCGCCGCTCGGGCTTCCCGCCGCGCGGTTCGACGAGCCTCTTCCTGCCGCACGCGGGCCGTTGCGTCGCGGCGACGACGCGTCTCTCGGTATCGGGCGAGGGCTTCGTCGGAGAGGGGCATGGGTCTCCGGGCGAACGGTTTACAGGAATTCGATGTGTCCACGCATTTCATCTGGCGACAGCACGTCCGCAATGAGTGCCAGACCACGAACCATCTCCCCAACTCCACGGCTCTGCGGTGCATAAACAACACCGGGATGATCGGAGGTCTGGTCTGCCAGACGAAGGAAGTCGTCATCGTACGTGACGATGGTTCGTCCTCTTCGCGGGCAAACGCGAAATGCTCTTCGTCACTGGCGCCAAGCATTTCGGCGTCCACCAGCGTCAGCACGTCGATGCCCCGACTGTAGAGTCCTTGCGCAACGGCTCCAGGGATGTGCTCATCAAAGTAATATCGGACCACGGCTACTGCTCCGTTTCCTGGAGCTTCCGCTGGAGCTTGGAGGGCGTTGTGCGCTTCAGCTCGTCAACGAAGGCCCGCTCGTCTCGAATGGACGCATCAATCTCCTCGCGGTGGGCAAAATAGTAGGCGAGGGCCGCGTAGATGTCGGCCAGTTCGAGGTCGTACTCCCCCGCAATCTCGTCCACCGACCAGCCGAGACGGTCGTGCCAGAGCGCGATGTTCGGAACCGTGATCCGGTGGCCGGCGATGCGCGGCGTTCCGCCACACACGTCAGGCGTCTGTACGATTCGCTGATCGAGCGTCTTGATAGACATAGGAGGATGCGGCGTGAGGTAGGAGCAGTACGGCAGTCAACTCGAAAACGCTGAATCCGGCGGCGTCGTTTCCGGGTACGATGTGCGCAATTGTGAAGCGAACGGACGCTCATCGCATGAGAAGCAGTCCACACGTCGGGAGGGGGATAGCGTTGGGGGTTTGCAGTCCGGCAGTCCTCTCGCTCAGAACGGAGAGTGAACGTTGACGGAGGCTGGACGTACATTGCATCCAAAATCTAAAATCCCGTGCCTACGAGCCGAGAGGCGTCATGACTGCTCCCGACTCCGAGCATCGCGCTTCGTCTCCTGATCCCCGCCGCTCTTTGGACATGCTCCGGGCCCGGCTCCGTGCGGAACTGCCGTACCTGCGACGGCGATGGAAGATTGATCGGCTCGGCATCTTTGGGTCCTATGTCCGAGGCGAAGAGACGGGCGATAGTGATCTGGATCTTTTGGTGACGTTTACGGAAAAGCCTGATCTCTTCGACTACGTGGCGCTCGAGCGTCATCTGGAGGATCTCCTGGGACTCTCCGTGGATGTCGGGATGACCACGGAACTTCGTCCGTCGTTTCGAGATCGTGTCGAGCAAGACGTGGAGTACTTGTGAGTCGAAGCCAAGAAGAGTACCTCCGAGATCTTCTCCGGGCGATGGAAAAGGCCGAGCGATACGTGGAGGGGGTCGGGTCCGAGCACCGCAGACTCAAGCAGTACTGCGGAGCCGAACGGTCTCAATGCCAAAGTGCCGAGGCGCAACACAGCAACACAACCACATTCAGATGTCGATTCGGGCCTTCCTGCAGCTCGAACTACACCGAGTGGAGACGGCGATCAGCTTCTACGAGTCGAAGACCGCAATCATTCGAGAAGCGATCCGGGCGTATTTGGCCGATCCGACCCACGTTCTGCCCTCAAGTACGTAAGTCCTACCCCGTTTTCGGTGCGCCGGTTGCCAGGCCGCGCCGAAGGTCGTCGCGCTGAAGATCTCCGAGGCGGCCTGTCGGATGATGGGGCCGGACCACGGAAAGAGAACTGCGCAGTGAACATCCGCAGATGGGGATGAGCAGGGGCGATCAGGGGGACAGAAGATCGATCCCGTCTTCCTGCACCACAACGGTCCCCAAGTCCTCGGCTGCGATGGAAAGCGCACTGCGCACTTTCTCCATGTGCCGGTCCAAATGACTCGGCACGATGGGATGAACATCTATGATCACGACCCCGATCTCCCAAGAACTGACATCCTGCTGATAGACGAGATTGGTGTCGAGGGTCAGGAGAACCGCAAACGTTCCCTCGGCTGCCGCGAGAAGCTCGTCATCGTCGTAATCTGACCACCCCCGATACTGGGCTGTCACCACTACGCATTCCTCCGGGAAGCGTGGGCGAAGCCCATGGGGAATGTCGTGGTCGAGAAGGACCCTCATGCCGACACGTGGCGGCCTCGTTCGTCCTGGTCGCTGAATTTCCGTCGGTAGACCTCGCGGACGAGGTCGGGGTCAATGTCGTACTGTTCGATAAAGTCCTCGACCGTGTATCCGTGATTGAGGTACTGGGAGAGGTAGGAGATCGGAATCCGCGTTCCCCGGAAGACGGGGGCCCCGCCGCGCTTCCCCAGCGAGACCTCAATGGGGTCGTTGTCGGAGAGGCTGTCCATGGCGGCGTTCGGTCGGTGGGAGGGAGGCCTACGCACGTCAATTTCTATACGACAGTCGGCCTTACAGCGGCCTGGGAAACCTGTTTCGGAGACGGGCTACCCTGTATTCTTCAGGAGCTTCACCGGCGAACAGGGACCTACCCTCCGAAACCGTCCGGTGGTCGGGCCTGCGATCCAGTGTCCGACCGAATTCAGCGAACGCTACAACTGACTGCGGCGCGTCTGAAGGAGCCGGGCTGTCTCTTCCAGCTGGCTACTTCGAAGGAGATCGAGGTACTCCGTACGGGTTTTCGAGGGCCGCGTTAAAGACCGGCGGTGCGCCGCCGCTACTTGGGCCACCGCCGTCGGAGCTCGCTCGAACAGACCGGAGATCAGCTCGTCCGGATCGGTGGCCTCGATGTCATGGGGAGCCAGCCTCGAGGTCGGAAAGTCCCGGGTGTTGAACGTAACAATGTGACCGGCTCGAACGTGAATCGCGGCCGCCAGAACGTGACGGTCGCTGGCGTCGGGAAGGGACAGGTCGCGGATCCGGCCCTCAAATCCGGAGACCAAGGCTTCGGGCAGCGCCTCGTCCATCAGCTTCCGGATGCGGCGGAGGTTCCCCATCGTGATGTCCGGGTAGTCCGCGTGGACGTTATCCATCCACTCCTCATGGATGCTCTCGGTCCAGTGTGCTCGAACAACCTCTCCGAGGGCCAGCCGCATCAAAAAGTCGCGCAGCTGAGCGGGATAAAGGACGTTTGCGTCATAGAGGACGACGGGCCGATCTTGCATCGATCGTCGGCATCGGGGAGACGTGCAGACGAATTTCGAGCGGGGGCCTCACTCGTAGCCGAGCCCAAGCTCCTGGCTGAGCCTGGTCAGTTCCTGCATCGCCTCCTCCGACTGCCTACGGCGCCGGGCTTTGTACGCCAGCACGTCCCGTCGGTAGACGCGGTGATGAGAGCCGACCTTGTGGGAAGGAATTTCCCCCTCCTTCAGGAGATCTGTGAGATGGGGGCGAGACACGTTCAACAGCTCGGCGGCCTCTCGCGTCGTAAGTTCCTCGTCGGCGTCGGCGATGCTGACGGTCCGGCCTTCTGCCAGATCCGAAAGGAGACTCAGCAGCGCCCCTGCTGCAGCGCCGGGAAGAGAAATGGTCACGCCGGGGGGTCCTTCGATCTGCAGCGTAACGGGCCCCATCTGCTCTTCGTCCCCGGTGCCGACCGGGACCTGCCGAAGCTGCTCCCGAAGGGCAGAGCGCTCCTCTTCGGACAGAGCGTCTGGATCGATCACGTGTTCGCTTGTGGGCATAGAGGAACGTTCGGGTGGAGAGTTGACGCGGACATCATCTGTAATAACTGAAACACCCAGTCGTTCCGATTCCACGGTTGAATGGGGAGGAGGTCGGAATCCGCGTTCCCCGGAAGACGGGCCCCACCGCGCTTCCCCAGCGAAACCTCAATGCGTCGTTGAATGAGACCGCGGACGGCCGACGACGGACCGCCGGTCAACCCTAAGAGAAGCCGTCTGCCGTCCACCGACCGCCGTCCGCAGTCCGCCACCTGCGGTCCCCCACGCTCCCACTTCCATACCTCCACACCTCTAAACGTCCACACGTAAACCCCACGCCCGCACGCGGCGCTGAGACGAGGTTGCTACCCATGCGGTTACAAATCGTACCGGCGACGGACCGCGGGGGCGACCGGGCGGTTCTGGGTCGCGCTCGACCTGAAGGGCCGCAGTTCCCGGGTCCCCCCGCTCAGACCGCCGGAATCGGATCTTTTTCAACCAACGGATCACGAAAAGGCGTGTCGGTGAGGGCTTGGCACAGTTCCTGCGGCTCAAATGGGGCGCACATGCGAACGATGCATTGCGCGACCGCGGAGACGGGTCTTCGGCTCGGAGGACGGTCTCCGCGGTGCGCGTTCCGCGAATCATTCTTCTAACAAGAATAACGTAGTCCTATGGGACAGCAGCAGCTTTTACTTCTCGTTTTGAGTACTGTCATCGTCGGCCTCGCCACCGTGGCTGGTATTCAAGCCTTTGATGAAGGACAGTCACAGGCAGCGAACGATGCACTGACACAGCGGGCCGTTTCGATTGCCTCCGACATCCAGGGCCAGATCAACAAGCCTTCTCAGCTCGGGGGACTTCCTGAACCAGGAGGTGACTACAGTAGTACGTCTGCGACAGACGTTGCAAACGCGATCGGACTTGAGAGTGAGACAGACATTCAGGCGGATGGCGCTGGCGATAATGCCTCATGCGAAATATCCATTAATGGTAGTAGTGAACCGGCAGTTCAATGTGCTGGTGGCAACGCTGAAACGAGCGTCACTGCGACTGTGACAGGTACTACCACTGATGACATCTCAACGTCGTTTGGCAGCGTTGATTCCCTTTAACCTCTTACCAGCGCGCTTTCCGCTATGGCGCTGAGGGGCCCACTTTCGAGTGGGTCCCTTTTTTATGGCTAAAAGCCTCGCTGTGCATCTACCGGGATCTCACGGAAGATAAAGGAGCGACACGAACCGAGAAGAACGTTCCGTGGTGGCACTTGAGCCTTTCGACTGGACGGACGTAAGTGGGAGATCCTTTCTTTTCTGGCTGGTCGGAGCGTACGTTGTCCTCGTTCCCACGCTTTCCTTCCTTCCGTCTTTGCAACCGTTCAATGAGAAGCGGGCGATCCAGGTTGGCGTCCTCATCGCCGTTGCGGGCGGCCTACTTGCGATGCGTGCGGCGCGCCAGCGGTGGCTTACAACCGTTTGCAGGCTTCCTCTCGCTGCCCGATGGGGACTCGGCGGCGTGCTTGGGTTGGGCCTCCTGTCTTCTGCGCTGGCGCCAGCCCCGTTTTACGCGTTTCTCGAGGTAGGACATTTCGCTCTACTTTTCGTGGCGGCGGGACTCGTAGCCTCGGAGGTACGCCGGTCTCCAACATGGACGCAGCGGGCGATTCTGGGCATCGTGGTCGTGAGCGCGGGGCTCTACGCCGTCTACTTCGTAGTGGGATACGGCGCACATCTGGCCGTTTCGGACATCAAGCCCTGGCCCGAGGGAGGCACCAACTACGCGAATATCCGGTTCTTCAATCATCACCAGACCTGGACGCTTCCGCTCCTTGCCGGGGTTGTTCTGAGCCTACCCAGACGGTGGCGAGTGGGGAAAGGGTTCGCCTTTGGGCTGGTTGCGCTCTGGTGGGCCTTGGTGTTCGCCTCGAGCGTCCGTGGCACCGTCGTGGCGATGGGCGTGGCTGCCATCGGGAGTGGGCTCCTCTTCCGGGGGCGGGCGAAGAAATGGCTTTTGATACAGGCCGCCGGGGTTCTTCTTGGACTCGGCCTGTATTATCTCCTCTTTTCCGCCGGTGAAGCGCCTCGGGCCGCTGATAAGTTTGGAGACCCGACCCAGTACTCTCGGCGGCTTCGCCACTGGCGCGTGTGCTTAGAAATGGCCTGGGCCCATCCCATTCTGGGGATCGGCCCCATGCATTTTGCCTGGTTTCCGTACCCATTCACCGAGCCCGCCAGTCCGCACAGTGCGCTCATGCGGGGGCTCGCGGAGTGGGGCGTGCCGTCCACGATTGCCATGGTCGGACTCACGGGATGGGGCGGCTGGCAGTGGATGAAGCAAGAACGGAAGACGGAGTCGACCCCGAACGGAGTGCCGAAGGCCGTGGGCGTAGCACTGGTGGCCTCCGTGCTGGCGGGGGCGGCCCACTCCATGGTCAGTGGACTGATTCTCGCCCCGTTGAGTCAGATGCTTCTCGTGCTCGTGGGCGGGTGGGCGTGGGGGCGATACCGGCACGCAGAACAGAGCACCGAGATCAACGCTTCCGTTCGATCCCACGTTCTGTTGGGCGCGTTGCTCTTGGGTTCAATGCTGATCGTAGGAGGTAGCCTCAAGGATCTCTCTACGATCGAGGAACGGCGCTCAGCATTCCGTGAGTCAACCGATCATCGCAACCGGCTCTCTCCACGATACTGGGCTCAGGGGTACATCGGGGTTCGAGATTCCTCAGTCATCGAGCGTGCCGGATCGGTAGGCGGTTCGGATTGAACGTTGGCGCGTTGTGCGTTGAACGTGGTACGTTGGACCGTTGAACGTGGTACGTTGAACGTTGAACGAGGGGGGACGCGTTGGGCGTTGAACGTGGCGCGTTGAAGGTTGAACGAGGGGGACGCGGGGATGCGGCGAGGTCGTTGTTTCGTGGTGTCCCCTTTGCTCCGCGTCGGTGCGAACAGAGC
>PXTN01000024.1 GCA_003022565.1 Bacteroidetes bacterium QS_3_64_15
CAGCCGATCGGGAAGGTCGTGGTCTCGCTCGTACTCGAGCTGGGACAGCATCTGGAGACGACTCGTAGAGCCCGGGTGCCCCACCGCAAAAACCGGATCACCGCGCTGCACTCCCTCCGTCGCCCACGAGAAATGGTGCTCGGGCTGTAGTGGCTCTCCGGCCGGCGTGTAGACCCGGAAGAACGCCACGTCCAGCGCGTACCGGGGATACGTAAAATTGTCCGTCGCCCCCCCAAAGTACCCGAGCTGGAGCTCGGGGACCATTACGAGCCGGACATCCTGGTACCGCCGGTACGTGTAGGCCGTGTACTTGGCCCCCCGGTACAGCCCCTTAATTTCGACGCGAAGGGTGCTGTCTTCCGCGCTCGCCTTCGCCGTCAACTTCTCCTGGAGCGACTCGACGCGCTGCTCCCGGGCCTGCGCCTCGGCCCCTCGTCCCTGTCGGAGGCCATCGAAGACCCGTGTGGTCACGTCCTCCGTCTCGACGAGCTGGTCCACGTGGAGGTTCGGGGCCCGGCGCTCGTCGTCAGGGTTGGAAGCGTAGAACCCATTCTCCAGGAGTGCTTCTCCCTTCCGCTGGAGATCCGTTACGTGTTCTCGGGCGCAGTGATGGTTGGTCATCACGAGCCCGGTCGGCGACACGAAGGAGGCCGAACACTCCTCTCCGAACCGGAGGGCCCCGCGCTTGGCCGTCGTCAGCCAGTCTTCGTCGAGGGAGACGCCGTAGGCATTCTGGAAGTGCTCGACCGGGGGGTTCTCGAATGTCCACATCCGCCCCCGATCGAACCGGCGGGCCTGGACGGTATCGTAGCGCGACGGAATCGAGACGGCCTCGATCGGGGCCGCCTCCAGGGTGTCTTCCGCGGCGATCGTGTCCGACGGGCGCTCGACGACGGGCACCGAGACCGTTTCCTCACTTCCCCCGCATCCGGCGAGGAGACTGCTCCCAATCAGCAAAACAGCGAGACGACACCAGACGTGGGTTCGCATGCGAATGGGCTCCAGAAATGCTGATACAGACGTGACTGTGCTCCCTCCCGCGGCTCCCTACTCAGAGAGGGTCGACGTTCCCCCAGCGAGCTCGTCGGCCAATTCCTCCGCCCCATAGACGTTCATTATCGCGTGGCGGAGACCCCGAACGTCTACGCCCACGGTGCGCATCCGCTCGGGCAGGAAGAGATACGTCCCCGCGGCGCCCTGGATATTGGTGCCCACGGCCACTCCCACAATCTCCAGGTATTGGTTCAAGAGCGGCGCTCCCCGCGTGCCGGCCGCCGCGTCGGTCGACGCCGCCAGGGTGAGGGGCACCGATCGGTCCAGCTCGGCGGTCGAGCGGCGCCACCGGTCCGGGAGGGCCCACGGCTCGTCGCCCCCGTACGCTCGGGTCTGCTCGTAGAGGCCGAAAAACGTGGTGAAGGGCGGAGCGGTCGTTCCATTATACGGATAGCCGAGCACGCGCCCGTCCGTCAGGCGAGGCGCGTTCTCGCTCCCCGGGTGCACAGGAGCGCTCCGGACCGCCTGCCGGGCACGGGCGAGGCGCCGCGTCAACTGACGCTCCGTGCGGGTGAGGGACCTCCATTCTTCGTAGAACGAGCGGGCGCGGGGCGCCACCACGTCGACGACCGCGGCGGCGGGATCCTCGTCCGGCACGACCGGCGTCGCGGCTCCCTGCGACGGGTCGCTGGGGGTCGCCAGCACGGAGGACTTTACGATTTCGGCGGCCCGCTCCATCGGCGACTGGCCCTCGAGGAGCGTGCGAACCGCGGCGGAGTCCGGCTGCAGGTGGCGCTGCACAGCGTCGAGCCGAAACGCCAGCAGGGCGGTCCTCACCGGTGCTGGGGGCTGCCCCGTGCGGTCCGCGGCGCTCTCCGGCATCCCCATGGCGGTCCCCTCAGCGGACGAGGCACTGCCGACTGTTTCCGGCCGGCGCGCCTGCACAATGCGCCGAAACGTGGACGACCCCGACAGCGGTCGGGGCTCCCCCCCAAGGTGCCCGAAGGCCCGGTACGCCGACGCAAGGGATCGCTTGGCGTCCTGAATTGCCGCTAGGCTGTCCAGCAGGCCCCCGAACCGATCGTTGAGGGAGGCATCCTGGCGGAGCGCCTGCCGGAGCTGCGCATCGCGCCGTCGCAGCCGAGTCATCACATAGTCGTTCTGGAGGGCGTCCAGGCGGGCGCGGGTTCGCTTCAGCGCCCGCTCGCCTGCGCGGAGCGTGGCGCGAAGCGAGGAGCCCGCCTCGGCGGTGTCGAGGACGGTCCGGAGGGTCTGGGTCCAGGTCTCAAGACGGTCCCGTCGATTGGGCAGCATCAGGTCCCGCCGAACGGCGAGTTGGTCGGCACTTTCCGCGCGGCGCGTGCCGCTGGAGTGACCGAGCGAGAAGACGACGTCGCCGGGGCGCACGTCCTGCGAGGGGGGCTCGAAGAAATGATCGGCGGCGAGGGGCGTCCCGTCCGACGTGTGCACGCGGATCAGGGCCGCGTCGAGGGCGTGGCGGGAATACGTCATCGCGGCGTCGGGTCCGCCAACCCCACTCACGGTACGCGTCGGGACAAACGCCAGCCGAACGTCCTCGTATCGACGGTACGTATAGGCGGTGTATGACGCCCCGTTCACCGATTCGACCTCCACCCGATGCTCCGGCGGGGCCTGCGTCTGGCGGCGCTGCTGCACGGACGCCACCGCTGCCTGCACGGTGGTGTCCGAGCGGGCCGCCTGCACCGCCGTCGTGACGTCCGTCGCCGCCACGAGGCGATCGACGTACAGGCCCGACACTGCCCGTTCATCGGCGGGCTCCTCGGCCACGACGGCTCCCGTGCCGGGTTCCGCGTCCAGGTGCTGCCGGACGCACCGGGCCGTTGTGAGGGCCAGCCCCTTCGGCGAAACGAGCGCGGCGGTGCAGTTCGGAAGCCGGAGCAGGCCGCGCCGCAGGTGGGTCGCCCACGCGCTGTCGGCCTTCATCCCGTAGCGGCGCTCGAACCGGTCGAACGGCGCCGCCGCGAGGCTCCAGAGCCGCCCCACGTCCGACGCTTCCACCTGAATCGTGTCGCCCAGCGTCGCCGGCCCAAACCGAGGGGCGCCTCGATCCTGGGCCCTGAGAGAGTGGCCGAGGAGGCTCCCCAGCAGCAGAAGCCCCACCCATCCGACGACGTGACGCGAGGAGCACCGGAGTGCCATAGACTGGTGAGGCCCATTCAGTGAAGTGGAGAACGACAGTGCCGAGGTGCCCATACCGTCAGCGATCCCTGCGGATCCCCCGGAACCTCGGTCCCTGTACGCTGATTGGAGACATTCGGTGAAGGGTCCGTTACGCCGCGGCCCTCCTTCTTGCGAAAGTGGCGGAATTGGTAGACGCGCGAGACTTAGGATCTCGTGGGGCCTCGCCCCGTGGGGGTTCGAGTCCCCCCTTTCGCACCAATAGAAACGCCCCTTAGCGCCGATAGACGGCGATCTCGGGGGCATTTTCTGTTTGGACCGTTTCCCCGATTTTGCGCCAAATCGCAAAATATCGCATCAAATCGAAAAATTGTGGGGGAAATGGGGGAATGCCGTTCGCCGTCCCTACGCTCCCCCGAACGTCTCCTCCATTGCACGGTCCATCACGTCGGGACTGAGGTGGCTGTACATCTCGGAAATACTTGGGTACTGGAGTGCCCGAGTATTTCGGAAATCACTCAAAGCGGCGTGCTCTGCATCCCTCTACGAAACCGACCTCAGTTCAACCACTCTGTCAAACCGGGCCACTTTATTCTAAGCCTGACCACTTCGAGATCACATCCTTCCCAGGCCGCTTGTCTTCACCGACATCCGCACTGCGGGGATCCTCCCCACTGGGGCCTTCTTCCCCTGCCTGTTCTCTTCTTCGCTGGTGGTTTTTGAGTTGCCGCTTGCGGGCCAGTGGATCTGGAGACGTCCCTCCTCTAAGCATGATGAAAATTCCCCCAGTGGCGACAATCAAGACGAAGGCAATGGCAAACCCGGTCAGCATATCTTAGTCGACGTATCTCAGTCGACGTATCATTGAGGTGAACGCGAACGTCTTCGATCTTCTGATCGGACTTGGGTGTCGCCTCTGCGACGAAGGAGGACCGTCTTCGACGACACCTTACAATGCGGATCTATGGCGCCGCAGCCTTCGTGACGGCCGTGCTCGGGATTCTCAACTACATGATGGGCTAACCGCACAACAAAACCCTGAACCGGCGATCCGCCGACTTGGGCCCCCGACGTGTGCATCGAAGTGATGTCCGGGCCAACGAGTTCGGCGAGGTGGATGAGAAGCGTCGCCTTTACGGAGCGGCCGGTGCTGAGGAGGTGTGGGTTGTAGACGATACCAACTGTCAGAACTCACCATCCACGATACCGAGTGCTCCGAGCTCATTTTGAATGCCGGGTTCGAACGGCGAAGAGTCCGGCTCGGGGGCCGGAATGAACCGATCCTCATCAGGAGGCGCGTCCTGCGATCGCGAGTGCTGGGCCGTGTACAATGGTCTTCGGCAGACGGTATGGGATGGTGACGCCCCTCGTGCGCGGCGCAGGGCGAAATGACGTTTACGGGCGGTGTCGGAAGAGGCCTTTCAGGTCGTCGACGGCGTCGGGGCGGATGGCAACCAGGTACTGCCCCCCCGGCTCAATCACCATGTCCCCGTCCGCGATGTGCTCCGTTGCGAGGTCGGTGATGACCGTCGCTTTCGCCGGCAGATCCAACTCCGCGAGCGATTGCCCAACGGCGGGGGCGTCCGGCTCCGCTTCGATCTCGACGATCTCAAACCGGGTCGAGAGGTTGGTGACGGGCTGAATGGGGGCTCCGAGGGCCCGGCCGACCGCCACGCGTGCTCCGGCACGCTCTGGAAAGATGAATGCATCTACGGCGTCGGGGTCTCCAGTAGCCGCCGGGGGGCGGTGGCTCCGAGTTATGCGGCGCGCCTCCGGGGCAAGCTCGGCGGCCTGCCGGCAAATCTCGATGTTGGTATCTTCATCTTCCGTGAGTGCGAGAACGATGTCGGCGCCCTCAATGCCAACGGACAGTAGGGTCCCACGCTCCATCGCGTTTCCCTGCACGAGCGTTGCGTCGTCGTTCCCGTCAGCATGCGCCCGGGCAATGCGTGGATCCTGTTCGATGATTGTCACCTGGTGGCCGTACGCAGTCATGAGCGCGGCCGTCTCCCGGCCCACGCGTCCGCCCCCGGCAACGATTACCTGAAGACCCCGCTCTCGGTAGTGTGATACACCCATACTGATCTGCCTGCCCACGAGTCTTCAACGGATGCCTGCGAATACGGCCAGTTCCTGCGGGGCCGATCCTGCCTGATTCATTTCCGCTCCGGCTCTACGCGAGAGAGAACCGTGGCTTTTTATCTGGAGCAACCGGTGGCGGACTGTAGAGGCTTTCGGGGCCAATCCTGCGAGACCATTTTTATTCTGCGGGCTGTGTCAGCGGTCTTCCACAGTTCGCTCGTGACTGGGCCATTCCATGGACGCAGGTGATGGCACCGGGATCCTACGTGAGTTGCAGGGATCCTGAGGATGATTCCGTAGCTGGGCCACTACGGGGCCCGCAACGGCGACGACTGTCAACGGACTTACCATCGCCACAGGCATTTCAAGATTGTTTCCGCGAGCCGTTCCTCAAGGACTGAATACGTAACAGCGAGTACAACATTTTCCCGAAGAAACAAAAATACGTCCTGGGACGGTGAGACATGTCGCCCTTCCGTGCACCGACCGGAGATCTTCTCCACAGGCGGTCCGGGACACGGTGAACCCGGATCCCCTGTGCGGCACGCATGCCACCGCACGCTCCGCGCCGGCTGCGGCGTTGACCTCTCCAACCCGGTCCGGCGTGGGCCAGTCGTCAGGAGTGGCCAGCACGTTTGCCCTCAGGGACGGACCGCTCAGTCGTCGTCCACTCGTAGAGCACGCGGTGCTTCACGGCGTCGCCGAAGAGACAGAGCCCGGCGTTGAGCGCGACGAGGCTGGCAGTGCCGGCGGCCACCCATTTCCAGGTCGACTCGTTCCGGCCCTTCATGAGGGTGGACTGCCCCACCCCGCTGGCCCCAAGGCCCGTGGCCAGGAGGCCGAGGGGGGCAAGGGTCTTCCATTTCCGGTAGTGGTGCTTCGGGTCGGTCTCGGTCTGGTCAGTGTAAATCGCGTCGTTTGACATCGGTTGTGGTTCGTCAGTGTGAGGCAGTGAACGCGTCAGAGTCTGCCGCGGAGGTAACGCCGCACTTCATGGGTCGCGGTCGTCCGTCTGCGGTTCGTTGTTGCGTCGACTTCTCAGTTTGAGGGCTCCTCCACCGCCTCCACCACTGCCCGTCCTACGTCCGGGTAGTCGGTGATGAGCCCATCCACCCCAAGGCGGATCAGCCGGCGCATCTCGTCACGTTCGTTCACCGTCCAGGGCACGACGCGGAGCCCTCGTTCATCGACCGCCTCCAGAAGCGGGGCGTCCACGAGCCGGTGGTCGGGACTGTAGATGGCCGGTATGAAGCCGAGCCGCTCCACCTGGTCGGCGAGACTTCCGTCCGCACCGCGCCCCACGAGAAGTGCAAGACGCACAGCTTCCTCGGCATTTCGCTCAGCACGAAGCCGGTTCGTGGCCCGGAGCGCCCGCGGATCAAACGACTGGATCGTGGTTCGGCTCGCCACGCCCCGCTCGCGCACCACATCGAGCACCTGGCGTGCGAAGGGCTCGGGCGGGGGATGAAAATCTCCGTCCCCGTCTGGCCGCGACTTGATCTCGACGTTGTAGAAAACGGGTGGGCGGTCGTGGTCGGCGACGTAGGTCTCTGCCGTTGCAATCACGTCGCGGAGGAGCGGCTTCACGGCGGGTTGCGTCTCCTGGCGCGGGAAGTCGGGATGCCGGCGCCGCCCGCAGTCGTACTGTTCGATCTCGGCGTAGGGCATTTGGTAGAGGTTGTGCGCGCGCTCCTCGTCTTCGGGCACGGGCGCGCCGGACGGGAGCGAGCAGATCTCGTGCGCCATCCACGGCTCGTGGGAGACGACGACTTTGCCGTCCCCGCTGATCGCCACGTCCATCTCCAGGGTCGTCACGCCAATCTCCAGCGCGCGGCGAAACGCCGGGATCGTGTTCTCGGGGGCGAGGCCGCGGGCCCCGCGATGGCCCTGGAGATCGAAGCCATCGGGGACGCGAGTGGTGTCATCGAGAGGCATGGCGGCGGAACCGACAGGCACGAGCAACACGAGAAGGACGACAGACACGCTGAACGGAGGCAATCTCAAGGGGCGAGGTGCGCTTTGGAGCGACAGTGCATCACTGAGGGGACGGGACGCTGCGCCCCCACCGAATCTACTCGTCTGTTTCGCGGATGTCGACGCGATAGTGCTTGTAGGAGGGCCCTGATTCGATAGAATCTATTCCGCGCCGCATTTCCATCAGAAACGTGTTTTCATCCACCCACTCGCATCGTGTCGGAGCACCCATGATTTGATTTCGGGCTCTACGTCCAGCCGAAAATCTGGTCTCGCTGGTTCTAAAGCGCACTACTTCGGTAAACCAACCTTCGCCTACAGCAAAGAGTTGGATCCCCTGCGGAATCCAGCCTGAGATGCTATATCCGCTTACCGTGATGAACCACTTTCCATCCGGTGAAAACACTGGAGCTGCGAATGCGACGGCCACTTCTCCTTCCCCTCTGGACACGACGATGTGGCGGCTGTACTCATGCTGCCTGGACCTGAAGAGAAGAAGTTCGTGCTCTGGGTAGTAGTCCAGGAAAGAAAACGAAACGTTCGGGGTGGAGCTGTGTGCCTTCGGGTCGACGTACACGGTGTCGCCATCCCCAACGCCAGTGAGATCCCCCGCGAGCTCGACCTTCCAGATCTCGTTCACCCGTTGTTCGCTCGGCGGGACCAGAAACGGAAAGTCGGCCGCCGACATGGAGTTGGGCGGGGATGGTGGCTCCGGAAGGTCGGTCGAGTCGATCGGGGTGAACGCCAGGTAGTACCGTCCCCGATCAATCGGTGGCGGATACGTCGCCGGCAGGTCCTGCCCATAGGCGAGAACCGGGAGCAGCGCACCCAGAACGAGCATTGCGGCAGACCTCATCGGGAAAGGCGGGAGAAATTTGAGGCGACAGGCGCGGTTCTTCGACATGAAGCGCACCGCCTCTTCATCCTCTCGTTCCGGTGAGCCTCCCCCATCTACGGAACCGTTTCAAGACCATACGGAGAGTGCTCCGGAGGGGTCCCACGTAGTGGACGTTGGGACCCCGCACCTCTACATTCACGTTGTGATTGGTGCATTACATTACGTTTCCGCGCGCCCATGCCTGGGTTGGCAAAATTGATGACGAAATTCTCCACAGATGCGCCGGGGCCCGGGGCCGTGCGCCTGTTCACTCGCTGCTGAACGAACCTCACTGAACCGATCATGGAAGCGGACGACAGTCGCGTCATCCCCATCAACATCGAGGACGAGATGAAGTCCTCCTACATCGACTACTCGATGTCCGTCATCGTGAGCCGCGCGCTCCCCGACGTGCGCGACGGCCTGAAGCCGGTGCACCGACGGGTGCTGTACGCGATGCACGAGCTCGGTCTTACGCAGGGGGCCGACTACAAGAAGAGCGCCCGCGTCGTCGGGGAGACGCTCGGAAAATACCACCCGCACGGCGACTCGTCGGTCTACGACACGCTCGTGCGCATGGCGCAGGAGTTTTCCATGCGCTATCCGCTGGCCGACGGGCAGGGCAACTTCGGCTCGGTCGATGGCGACTCAGCGGCGGCCATGCGGTACACGGAGGCCCGCATGACGCGGATTGCCGAGCAGATGATGACCGACATCGGCAAGGAGACCGTCGACATGCAGGAGAACTTCGACGGGACGATGGAGGAGCCGACGGTGCTCCCCGCCGCCTTCCCCAACATGCTGGTGAACGGGGCCGACGGCATCGCCGTGGGCATGGCCACCAAAATTCCGCCCCACAATCTGGGCGAGACCATCGACGCGGTGACCGCCTACATCGACGATCCGGAGATTGAGATCGACGATCTGATGGACCACCTCCCGGCGCCAGACTTCCCCACCGGGGGCATCATTTACGGCTACGCGGGCGTCTACGAGGCCTACCACACGGGCCGCGGGCGGGTCGTGATGCGCGCCAAGATGCACGAGGAGGAGGTCCGCAGCGGGCGCAATGCGCTCATCGTGACCGAGCTGCCGTACCAGGTCAACAAGAGCCGCGAGGTGGAACGGATCGCCGACCGGGTGCGGCAGGAGCGCATCGAGGGCATCGCCGACCTGCGCGACGAGAGCGACCGGGACGGCCTCCGCATCGTCATCGAGCTCAAGCAGGGCGCCAACGCCGAGATCGTCAAGAACCAGGTGTACAAGCACTCGCGCCTGCAGGACACATTCGGCGTCAACATGGTGGCCCTGGTGGACGGGCGACCGAAGGTGGTGGACCTCAAGGACGCGATCCGGCACTACGTGGACCACCGCCACGAGATCGTGGTGCGGCGCACGGAGTACGACCTGGAGCAGGCCCAGGACCGGGCGCACATCCTGGAGGGCCTTACGCTGGCGCTCGACCACCTCGACGCCGTCATCGCCATCATCCGCCACTCCCCCGACACCGCCACGGCCCGCCGGAACCTGCGCGAGGGCCGCTACCCGGATACGCTCTCGGACGCGGACCTCCGCGAG
Organism: Bacteroidetes bacterium QS_3_64_15; assembly: GCA_003022565.1. Lineage (GTDB taxonomy): Bacteria > Bacteroidota > Rhodothermia > Rhodothermales > Salinibacteraceae > Salinibacter. Next base: position 9,665 of record PXTN01000024.1, read on the forward strand.
ATCAACGTGCCGCTCACCCCGCCCATAGAGGCGGACCGGGAGCAGGACACCGTTCAGCAATTACTCGGCGACGAGTACGATGAGATCGTGCAGCAGCCGGAGGCGGGGCACTGGCTCACCGAAGCCCAGGCCAACGCCATCCTGCGCCTCCGCCTGAGCCGCCTGACGGGCCTGGAGCGCGAGAAAATCATCGGCGAGTACGAGGACATCATCGAGAAAATCCGGAAGCTCCAGCACATCCTCAACAACCGGGAGCGCCGGATGGAGATCATCAAGGAGGAGCTCGTGAGGGTCAAAGAGCGATTCGACGACGAGCGCCGCACCGAGATCGACTACACCGGCGGCGACGACATCATCATCGAGGACCTGATCGAGCGCGAGCACGTCGTCGTCACCATCACGCAACAGGGCTTGACGAAGCGCACGCCCATCGACACGTACCGCACGCAGGGGCGGGGCGGCGTGGGCCTGCGCGGCACCGGCAAGCGCGAGGACGACGTCATCGAGCACCTCTACGTCTGCCACTCGCACGACGTCCTTCTCATCTTTACCGACAAGGGCCAGTGCTTCTGGCTGCGCCCCTTCGAGATTCCGGAGGGCAGCCGCACGGCCAAGGGTCGCTCGATCCGCCAACTCATCGAGATCGACCCGGACGACCGCGTGCAGGCCGTCATCAGCGTGAGCAAGGAAGACTTCGAAGACGAGGACTTCCTCAACAACCACTATGTCCTCGCGGCCACGCGGCAGGGGCAGGTCAAAAAGACCGTGCTGGAAGCGTACAGCCGGCCCCGCTCCAACGGCATCATCGGCATCAAGATCGACGAGGGCGACGAGTTGCTGGAGGCCACGCTCACGGACGGCGATCACACCGTTGTCGTGGCCTCCTCCGGCGGCCGGGCCGTCCACTTCGACGAGAACGACGCCCGCCCCATTGGCCGCGACACGCGGGGCGTGCGGGGCCTGAAGCTACCCGGCGCCCAGGAGATGGTGGGCATGATCTCGATTCCGCCCGAGAAGCAGGACGAGATGGACGTGCTGGCCATTGCGGAGCACGGCCACGGCAAGCGTACGCCCCTCAGCGACTACCGCGTGCAAAGCCGCGGCGGCAAGGGCCTCATCACGCTCAACCGGACGGACCGCACCGGCGACCTCGTGGCCCTCAAGCGGGTCTATGGTGCCGAGGACCTAATGATCATCACCGAAAACGGCATCATGATCCGCACGCGGGTGGAGGAGATCAGCACCATGGGCCGCAACACGCAGGGCGTGCAGGTCATCGATCTGAAGGACGGCGACGCGATCGCCGACGTGACCCGGGTGCCCGACACCGACGAACCGGGGACGGAGGAGGCCGCAGACGCTGAGGAGGGGGCCGCCACCCAAAATGGCGAAATGGACGAGGACGCGGCCGGCGACGCGGTGGAGGACGCCTCTTAGCGCACTCGAACGGCCCTTGTGGTGGCGGTGAAGTTCTCGTTCCAGACGCGGAAGAAGTAGACGCCGCTTCCGAGGGACTCGGGCAATCGACCCCCGAGATCAATCGACTCCGAGTCTCCGATCTCTCTGCTCAGAACGGGTGTCGCCACGCGGCGGCCAAGGAGGTCAAAGACGTCGATCCGGACGTTCCGTCCGCCACTCTGCGCTTCAGGAAACGTGACTGACAGGTTGACCTGATCACGGAACGGATTCGGGTAGGCGAACACGTCCACTTCTTCCGTTCTCAAGACCCCACTCGTGGTGGTCGTTGCGAGCGTGCTGCCGTTTCGGATCGCCGAGATTCGAAACGTATGCCGTCCCACCGGCAGGTCCTCGATGATGCGCGCGAACTCCGTTGTCGACCCGGCATCAATCCGCGCCTCCTCCACAAAGGCCCCGTCGAAGAACCGGTGCTCTAAGAGAAACGCATCGACTTCCTCTGTGCCCGCCTTTCTCCAGGTGACCTCCAGGGTGCAGCTGCCGGAGGAAGACGCCTCCACACTCGCGTCTGTGATTTGGACCCCCGTGGGGGGCGGCACGGCCCGGTCGGCCCGAACGAACCCGTGTCCGCTCCACGGATCCACGCCATCCCCAATCGGATCGAGCTCATCGGAAATCGATCCATTGTCCAGCTGCTGCCGGAAGCGGATGTCCACCGCGGTGGATTGGAGCCGGTCGTACACCGCCGTGGGACTCAAGTCCTGTCGCGCCTGCTGAATTAGGGCCGCAACGGCCGCAACATTCGGCGCCGCCGCCGAGGTGCCTGCGAAATTGGGGAAGTTGTCATTGTCCTGGATGTCGATGTCGGCCCCGAAGAAGGTGTTGTCCACGAAGTCTGTGCCGGTGATGTCGGGCTTTCCTCGAGACTCATAGGCGGGAAGCTCGTCCCCGTTTTGGTCGAAGTGGATCTGGAGCCCTCCTTTTGACGAGAAATATTCGAGGATCGCCGACGAGTCAATCCCCGAATTGTACCGGGCGGTGTTGAAATACGGGGCTGCAGCCACCGCCATGGCCCCCTCCGCCATCGGATGCCCGTAGAGGGTGGCACCGCCCGTGTCGTACTCTTCAACGACCGCGTCACTCTCCCCGCCGACCTCGTTGCTGATGGTGTAGACATACTTGATCGAGTCGGGCTCGGGATCGGCGGGGGCCTTCTCCACCACGAGATCAAGCGTGGCCTCGCTGTCCCCGTCGTTTGTATACTCTATCGACTCGACAGGCACCACGTCGTTGCTCCGGGAGGACTCTACGACGATGTTGTCGTTCTGATCGACGAGCGCGATATCGATGTCCGTGTCGGGGCCGGACGATCCCTGAACCTGCGCGGAGGGATCCGTCCATTGAAAGGAAAAGATCTGAAAGGTGCCCCCCGATCGGATGGTGATGGCCTGCCGCGTGTCGGTCCCCGACGACGCGTCGAAATCGTGCGGGATCCACCCACTGTTGATGACGCTCGACTCGCCGGAGGACCGGAACGGCGCCTCGTAGGAGTTTTCTCCCTCGTTGCCGACGGAGGAGAAGAACGTGGCTCTTTTGCTGTTCACCACGTCGTCAACGGTGTTGGTGACCGGACCGTCCTGGTAGAAGGGCTCTGAGTTGTAGCGAACGTCATCCACGATCACGGTGCAGCCTCCGTCCGCGAGGTCTCGGATGCCTTGGGCAAAGACGCCGAGCCCGCCGAACGCGGTGTGAAACCCGAGGCTGGCCTCCGGAGCAATGTCGTGGACGAGCTGCAGCATGGCCCGTCCCTCGTCCCTCGGCTCTGGGTCCGTTCCGTCGTAGTCGTCGCGCAGGACGTCGACGGGCGTAGTCCGCCCCTCCGGATTGCCGGCACCCGGAAGGTCGCCGGACTGGACGTCCTCGGACGCCGCGATGGAAGCCGAGCCGCTTTGGTTGTAACTGTCGGAGAGGACGCACACTTTCTGCCCGCTTCCGTCTACCCCACGGTTGGTACGCGTATCGGTCGCCCAATGGGCCGAGTCTGCTTCAGACTCTGCACTCCCGACGGAAGTGCGGGCGTACGACGGCATCATGCCCCGCAGGGACGACAGGGCCGCGGCCTGCTTGATCGACGAAATGGGCAGGCGCCCCGACACCACGGATTCCGCCGTAGCTCCGCCCTCAAGTCCCAGCTCCTGGAGTTCCGAAAGCAGACGAGTCGGATCCTCGGTCGCGATGGCGTCGACAGTTACATGCTGCCCATCCGCCGACAGGGGCGAGTAGATTCGACTCTTCGCGCTGAGCCGGTCATCACCGCTCGTCTTCGGGCGGCCCGCCCTCGATTCCCGGAGGGCCTGTATGCCGTTCGGCCCCGCCGCTCGATGCTGGTGGTACAGGACGGCCAGTTCCATCCCGACCGCCGCCAGCGGGCCGTTTTTCCCCGCCTCGTCGGGGCCCATGACAGCGGACCGGGCCGCCTGCATGACCCCATCGGTCACCGCCTCTACGTTGAGCAGGCCCACGTTCTGGAGCCGTTCGGGACCGTCTTGGCCAAGCGCCTCCGTCTCCCCACCGAGGAGCAGCAGTGCTCCTGTAAGCACAGGAATGAGTGCATCAGTTCGTTGCATCAAGATTGGGTATCAGTTCAAAGATTGAATTCCGAACGCCCGCCGCGAGGACCCGACAGGTGGCAGTCCAAGGCTCGCTCTGTAGCATCGGGCTACTGAACGACGATCATTTTCCGGGTTTCCCCGACGCTGGACTCTCCGCGCAGGCGCAGGAAATACATGCCACTGGCCCACTGGGTCACGTCGATGGAGATGGGTGTAGGCGCCTGAGCCCGCACTTCGCGGTCTTCCGCGTATATCCGCCGCCCGAGCGCATCGTAGACCTCAACGGTCACATCCTGGTCCTCGCGGGCCGTAAGGTCAAGCGTCGCTCGTCCACGAACGGGATTGGGATACGGCCCCAACGCATACACGTCGCCCTCGAAGTCGATCTGTACCGCCTCCGACGCGCTCGTCACGGCGTTCCTGGAGCCGTCCTGCGACCGTACCCGATACTCGTACTGCCCCGGCGTCTGCCGCGCGGCCGTATATTGCCGTTCTTGCTCTTCATCCACCTCTTCGTCCTGGGAAACCGTGGCCAACGGTTCGAAGGGCCCTTCCGGTCCACGTTGCCGCTCGATCTGGTACCGGAAATCCGAAGAGGTGCCCGGCGGGACGGTCCACGACAACTCGACCGTTCTCCGCTCTTGCTCGTCTGGGGGCGACTCTTCGGTGTTGACGTTTTTCACGTTGATGGTGTCGCGGACCGTCCGCGGAGCCGTGCCGGTCGTTCCGTCCGAGCGGACCCACCGCAGGCGAAAGGTAAATACTCCAATCCCCAACTTTTCGATGGTGAGCCGGCGTTCGTCCAGCTCCGACGCGTCGACCTCGCGGATCGTCTCAAAGTCGCCCTCGAAGTACTGACGGTCGACGAGATACGTCTGGATGTCGGCGTCGTCCCGCTCGCTCCAGGAGAGCGTCAGCCCTCCGGGTCCGGTCTCGGCCTCTTGCACGTTGACGGCAAACAGGGCCGCGAAGTATTGATCGCAACCGGGGCCGAGCGGCCATCCCATGTCGCGAAACTGCCCACACATGATCGGACCCGGCGTGCGGTTCGTCTCCGCCTGGTTAATAAAGGGCGTCATGAGCGCATCCTGCGTCTCAAAGGGGTAGGTGTCCTCGTCCAGATGCGCGATGCTCGATCCTCCCTGAAACTGTGACGGGGCGTACAGCTTCGGAAGGACCGGGCCCTCTCCCTGAGCCGCCGCCCCGGCAGACCCATCCCCCTCGAAGAAGAGGCGATCATCGGTCAATGCCTCGCCAAGCGACTCTGATGGATTGGAGAAGTTGTCTTCGTTCGTCAGCGTCGACAATGAGCCGTCTCCCTGCTCCTCTACGACCTGCCGGTCGTAGATGCCCACCACCCGACTGCCCTCTACCGTAGAGGTAAAGTATTCGCCCTGGCCGTTCTCGACAGAGAAGAGATCCAGAAAGTCGAGGCCGTGGCCAATTTCGTGGAGGATCACTGTGGTGAAGTCGATGGCGCCCGCGGGGGCCTCGCCCTGTCCATAGTGCCAGTCGTCCCGCTGGCTGTTGACGTTGACGATGATGTCGGCCTGTTCGGGCTCAGGCGCTTCCCCAAGATAAGCTCCTGTCAGGGCGTCTCCCACGATGGCATCGGCATTCCCGTCGCCTTCAGTGTCTACCCCGTAGAAGTTGTTGGGACCGGCTGCTGCGAGGGTCCCGGATCCGAGGTCTCGGAAGGAGGCCTCGATTTGGATGGGGACCGGGGAGGAGACGTGCGTTTCCCAGATGTCCGCAGCTCGCTCAAATGCCTCTCGGGCCTCGGGCGTGAAGTTGCTTCCATAGCTCACCTCAATGGTCGCGGTGGCTTGCCGACCCCGCTTCGGGGAGGGGCGGTGGCTGACAAAGGCATCGACCTCCCGCTTCCGGAGCCCGCAGTCCTCATACGTGTCCGCGGTCAAGACCTGCTCGTGCGGAATAGGCCCTCCAACGACCTGGGCCGTTTCCTGGGCGGAGGCGTCCGGCGGCTGAACGACGAGGCTGAATATTCCAATACACAGTCCAATCCACAGGAGGCGGTCAAGAATCATAATCGACGTATGCTTGCGAGAGATCGAGATCTAAGAATGGATGCGTCCTGCATGTCCACCCGCGCGTACGACAGTATCCGTGCGACCGCCTTGCGTGGTCTACTCGGCTCCAAACGTGTACTTCAGCCCCAACGAGAAGGGAAACACCGTGACCGCATTGTCCTTCGCCCCCGGCAGACTCCCCGTCGCCCGCATCTCGGCCGTAAGCTGGAGCCCCCCAACGAGACGCGTCCGGGCTCCGAAGCCCACGTCTCCTCCCGCGTCCGTGACGTTCACCTCCGAAAACTGAATCTCTTGATCCTCTTGTCCATTCTGGGAAATCGTCACGAGAACGCCGTCCATGGTGGTTCGAATCACCCCCAGTCCCACCAAAAAGTAGGGGTTAATTCGGCCAACGGACGTGAGTACAAGCTGGCCTTCCAGCGTAAGACTTCGGAGTCGTCCACTCAGCTCATTCGAGAAGTCCAAACTCGAAAATCTTCCAGTCATTTCAGAATGCTGGCCTCGCAGACGCACTCCCAAATCAAAGTTATCTGAGAGCGTCCACGCGAGGCCGATGGCCCCGTACACGTGCGCCCCCGAACCGGGATCGACGGGCGTTGTCCCCTCCCGCCCATTCTCAGAGGTGCCCTGCATGTCGACATCCGACGACGGAATGGCCCATCCGCCCCCGACTTCAGCCTGAAATGCCTGTGCCTTCGCCCCCCGCTCTCCGAAGCTCACGAGGAGTATGGCAACAGACAGAAGGACCGCGACGGTTCGACCAGTGCGCATGAAGACTGGACGCTACGCGAGGCAGTGAACGAGAGACACTGCGGACCCCAACGCAAAGCCCTGCCGCTCGTTCTCTCTCGTCTTCGGGGCCGGGGCTCCGATTGAGGAGCGTCGAACTGGCCATCGGGGCAGTGCGTCTCTTCCGTCCAAAGACGACCCGAACGCCTTCGTGCCGCCGAAAAGTCAGGGGCAATCGTCCCCAGCAACAGTCATGAATGTCAAGCCGTAGCGGAGGAATGACTTGACTGTCATCGGGTTCTTCAACGAAGGCGCAGAACTCGCCTCGTTTGGAGTGACAGTCCAGGAAGGGAACACTATGCTGCTGAGTTGGAAACCAGAAGTGGAACAAACCTCGTCGGATTCGAGGTTCAGGAAAAGGTTGAGGGACCGGACTCTCAATTCGGGGCGATTGAATTTGTCGAAGGGGCAGGCACGACGGACGAAGTCAACTGCAACGATGGCTTTTCTTGGATCCGACACCTTTTGGAAAATCGCCTCAGGTGATTGGGATGCGGATCCCCCTCAACCGTTTAGGGCTCCTTCTTCTGAGGGTGAATAGGGAACGCGATTGGATAATCTCGTTGGTCTGTCGATTTCGGGAATATCCCCCACATAGGGACTGCTCGCTAGCTTTTCATTGAGGCACTCCTGCCACCATGAAGCGAACTGCTACTCTACTTCTTCTTGGTGTCGCTCTTCTTCTAGTCGCACCGACATCATCACTCGCGCAGGAAGCAGGGACTGTTCAGGGGACGGTACTGGACCAGCAGTCGGGAGATATCCTGCCGGGCGCGAACATCACTATTCAAGAAACCGGCTTCGGGACGGCTACGGAAGAGGACGGCACGTTCCGTATTACGGGGATACCGCCTGGGGAATACACGCTGGAAGCCTCGTTTGTGGGCTACGAGACTGAAACCCGCAACGTCACCGTCCAGGGTGGTTCGTCGACCAGTCTGAGGATCCAGCTTGAAGTGACTGGAGGGAGCCTTGAGGAGGTTCTCGTCACCGGATACAGCCAACAGGAGCGACAGAAACTCTCGACCTCTATCAGTTCGGTTGGGAGTGAGGATCTTGAGTCGAACATCAACACCAATGCGGAGTCCGCCCTGCAGGGGAAAGTACCGGGGGTCACGATTAGCAGCACCACGGGAGGGCCCGGCGGCGGTTTTCAGGTGCGGGTCCGTGGAGCGACATCAGTCAACGCGTCGAACCAACCCCTTTACGTCGTCGATGGGGTTCCTGTAGCGCAGGGACAATTCACTGACGGGTTTACGGGGCAGCAGACTGTAAACAATGCTCTATCTAACGTCGACGTTGGAAACATCGAGTCTATTGAGGTCCTAAAGGGACCCGCCGCTACGGCAATCTATGGAACTCGCGCCTCGAACGGAGTCGTCCTCATTCAGACAAAAGGCGGAAGTGTCGGCCAGAACGACGTGAGTTTCAGTTACTCGGTCGGCGCTACAGAACTTCCTGACTCGAGAATCCCAAGCCAGGTCACGGGACCCGAGTTTTCGGGGATCATGCGGGAGGCGTATCGGAATGATTGCTCACAGCTCTTCGGCATCCCCGAATGCAATGATTCGCAGAAGGATATGGCGGAGGATATTCTTGCTGGGGAAGGAGTCATCTTCTCCAGTGGAACTCCCGACCCTGATGATTCAGGGACGTTCCCGGATTCTACGCAGACTACATTTGACTACGTTGATGCCATCCAGCGCTCGCCTGCGCTCAAGCACGACGCAAATTTCTCGTACAGCGGTGGACAAACCGTCCAGGACGGGTCATCCTTTCAGTACTTCGTGTCGGGAAATCTCTTGGAGGAAGAGGGATATCTCCAGCAACAGAGCTTCACCCGTTACGGCGGTCGGGCTCGGCTGAACTACAGTTGGGCGGAGAACCGGGCTGACGTATCGGCGAACGCGAGGTACAACCAGTCCATCAATGACGTCCAGGAGAATGATAACAACATCGACGGGATGTTCACCAACGCCCTGCTTGGTCCCCCCTTCGAGCCGATCTTCGACGAGGACGAACCTGGAGGCTTTAACCAAGAAGGCGGGGCCTTCGCAAACCCGGTCTCGATCGCCGAGATCAAGCGAGAGATCGTAAACACGAAGTTTCTCGGAAACGTCGAGTTTTCATACGATTTCCTCCCGAGCTTGTCGGTGACCGTGTCGGGCGGCCTAGACCGGTTCGACCAGAATGAGGAAGTCTTTGCACCTAGCTTCACCCGCGAGGGAGCGCCTCGGGGAAGCGGTCAGAACGACATCTTTACCTATTCGAGCTATGTGCTCGACGCCACGGTCAACTACGACGAGACCTTCGATGGGGGACACGACGTGGTAGCCGTCGGTGGCGCGAGCGTCGAGCAGACGTTTCGAGAGCGCCTCGAGGTTCTTGGAGACCGGTTCCCATCCGATCAGCTCCAGACTCTCTCAGCCGCCGCGAACGTTTCTGGCGGAAGTGGGCAGATTAAGTCGGTGACAGGCATCCAGTCCTTCTTCGGATCGGTCGACTATTCTTACCAGAATCGCTACCTCGGTAAGTTGACGGCCCGTGCGGACGGGTCGTCTCGATTCGGGGAAAACAATCGATGGGGCTTTTTCCCGGCTGCATCGTTGGGATGGAATGCTCACGAGGAGTCGTTCTTGGAAGGCGTGTCTTGGATTAGTCAGTTGAAACTCCGGGTCAGTGCAGGGCTCTCTGGAAATCAGGAGTTCGGGATCAACGGGACTAACATGTTTACCTTCCCGGCCCAGCAGCTCTATGGGAACTCCGTATACGACGGCTCCCCTAGCTTCTCCCCTGGCCAACTCGCCAATCCCAACCTGCAGTGGGAATCGACACGGCAGGTCGATATCGGGCTTGATTTCGGGTTCTTCGATCAGCGGCTTTCCGGAACCGTGGAGGTCTACCAGAAGAACACCGATGACCTGCTTCTCACGCGACCACTGCCCAACACCAGTGGATACACTGGTATCCAGTCCAACATTGGTAGCATCAAGAACAGAGGCATTGAGTTTCAGCTCTCTACAGTCAATGTCGAAACCCAGAATTTCCAGTGGACCAGCGAGCTGAACGCCTCCAGTAATGCCAATGAGGTGACATCTCTGGTGGAGGGGACCGAGACGATTGAGCGCGGCTTTGCTTCGGTGATTCGGGAGGGAGAGCCGCTTGGGGCATTCCGAGGTTGGGAAGTGGTCGGTACCTTCGACAGTCAGGAGGAGATTGATAATCATGCCGATCAAGCGCCCGGCACGTCCCCTGGAGACTTTAAGTTTGCCGATCAGAACGGAGATGGGACCATCGACGCAGACGACCGCACCATCATTGGTCGTCCGCAGCCAGATGTTTTCGGAGGATTCCGTAATACGTTCCAGTACCGCGGCCTGCAGTTGAGTGCATTCGTTCAGTACAGCTACGGGAGCGATGTCTTCAACGCGACGAAGCAGTTTTTCGGGATGCCAGGCTTCATCTTCAGCACAAAGGATGAGATCTTAGATCGCTGGACCCCGGAAGATCAAGATACAGATGTCCCGCGGGCCACGCTCTTCGATCCAAACAACAATAGACGGGAGTCTTCCTATTTCGTCGAAGATGGGTCATACGCTCGGCTGAAGTCGGTGACGCTCTCCTACCAGCTACCCAGTAGCGTGGTGAATCGGGTGCAGCTCGAAGACGCCCGTATTTACGTCTCGGGGAAGAACCTGCTGACAGTTACCGACTACAGCGGACTCGACCCCGAAATTAACTCCTTCGGCCAGGACAACGTGGTTCAGGGGAACGACTTCTTCACCCAGCCCATCCCGCGGTTCATCCAGGCGGGGATTGAGATTAGTCTCTAGCGGACCGATAAGGGGCCTGACGCCCTGACAGTGTCGGGCCCCTCCTTTGGGGCTGTTCAGTGCACTGAACTCTTATAGTCTGAACTTTTATTGATATGAAACACCACTACAATCTCCTCGCAGTGATCGCGCTGCTCCTACTCGCGTCTGGATGTGACGTTTTTCAAACCCTCGATCAGCAGCCAGACAATACTCTGAACCGAGATCAGGTCTTTGCCGACGCAGAAGGGATCCGGAACGTCCTACGCGGGACATACGACGATATGCAGGGCTTCATGGACGACTACACGATCTTTGCCGCCCTCGCCTCAGACCAGGCGACACATACGGGTTCTTTCCCGACTTGGCAAGATATCGATAACAATCAGGTGTCGCCGGAGAATGGCACGATTGAGGGACCGTGGAACGCTATCTACAATACCGTCAATACGACGAATGTCCTCATTGAGCGGGCTTCGGCCTCAGAATTTGAGGGCCTCTCCGAACCGGCCGCCGCCGGTGTCCGAGCGCAGGCCCGAGTCGTTCGAGCATTCGGGTATCACGCGCTAACGCGCTGGTATGGCGGGCACGATGGTCTTGACCAGATGGGAGTACCCATCATCACCGAGCCGACGGAAAGTGTCGAGGAGGTGCAGCTCCCGTCCCGGTCCAGCGTCGGAGATGTCTATGACCAGATCATCTCTGACCTCGAGGCCGCTGAGGGTGCGATTAATTCAGGGGGGGCCATCGAGGACAATCCGGCGGGAATCGGGTTTGCTGGTCAGAACGCGGTGCGCGGCCTTCTAGCAAGAGTGCACCTCTACCGGGCAAGCATTGTCCGCCGGGCAGGCGGTGATCCCACATCAGATTACGAAGCCGCAGCTTCCTACGCCCAACAGGTGATCCAGGGCGGTCAGCACCAGCTGTCGACCCTCAACGCGGTTTATAACAGCTTAAACAGCAATGAGTCCGTCTGGGAGTTGCAATACAGCTCGCAGGATGCAAACGCGATGTCTTTCTTCGCTCGACCTAACGGCGAGGGTGGTCGGCTTGAGTACGGGCTTAACTCGAGCTTCGTTGCCAACGTTGACTCCTTAGACGACCGCACCGGTGTTAACATAAAGGTGGCCGGCGGACAGCCCTTCATCGGGAAGTACTTCCGGCTAGATGGCTCGGACCATCACTTCGTACTCCGGCTACCGGAAATGATGCTCATCCGAGCCGAGGCACTCGGTGAACTTGACTTCTCGAACAACAAGAACGAAGCGGTGGAGTACCTCAACGAGATCCGCCGCCGGGCCTACAACGAGGCGAACCAAGGCGGTGATGAGCCAGACTTCCAGGAAGCAGGTGCCGAGATTGATCCAGCGGATGTTACATCCAAGCAGGAATTGCGCTCCCTGGTTGTACAGGAGCGCCGCAAAGAATTGGCGTTTGAGGGACACCGCTGGCATGACCTGAATCGGCTCGGGATTGTCCAGCAGTTTGTCAATCTCCCGAGCGATACGGATCGCCGCTGGCCGATTCCTCAAGCGGAACTCGACGTCAACGACAATCTCAGCCAGAATCCAGGCTACTGAACCGGATTATCGGAGAAACCGGGTTACCAGAGAAGTCTCGATGTTCGGATAATCGAAAGAACTGCCCTCAAGAGCTGTCTTTTACCCATAAGTCTCCGACTCCCCAGAGAAGGAGGCATACACAGCTCAAAAAGTCCGGTTCTGACGGCCTCTTCAGGGACGGAACCCACCCGAATTTGACCCTCTCAACGGCGGTGAAAGCTGCCTTTGCTAAAAGAAACGTCGGCGGAGGCAGAAGAACCCGGTTCGTGACGTTTCGGGCTCCATTCCCCGAATGCGGGACGAGAGGGCGCGTGGGAGCACGCTGAAAGCACTTCTTCCCTCCGGTCAAGGCGCGTGGGGGCACCGGCGCTTTGTCCCTGTAGAACTGCAAAAGCAGTCTACCGTCGCCAGGATGCGATTGCCCTGGCAATCGTCCCAGCTCGGTGGCTTTTTCCCCTGCGGGTTCTTTTCTTAGCAAGTCGATTGTCGACCCGAAGCCTCTGCACTGTCTCCCCCTCGCCCAATCCCCTCCCATCCATGTCCGACCCCCCTATCGAATTTGGCACCGACGGCTGGCGCGCCGTCATCGCCGAGGACTACACCTTTGCGAACCTCGAACGCGTGGCCCAGGCCACTGCCGACTGGCTGCACGACGAGTACGGCGGGAGCCCGAGCGTCGTCGTGGGCCACGACGCACGATTTTTAGGACGCCAGTTTGCCGAGCGGGCCACGCAGGTGCTTGCGGAGGCCGGCGTGCACGTCACGTTCGCCGACACGATGGTGTCCACCCCGGCTGTGAGCTGGGCCACTCAGGCCATGGACTGCGACGCCGGCGTCGTCATCACCGCCAGCCACAACCCGCCCGAGTACAACGGCTACAAGGTTAAGGCGCATTTCGGCGGCCCAGCCCCGCCCGAGATGATCACCGCCGTGGAAGACCGCATCCGGCCGGCTGGGGCCCTCGACCGCTCTCGACCGGCCTTCGGTGGACTCACGAGCGAGGGCCGGGTGGCCCTGAACGACATCCGCTCCGGCTACCTGAACGCCCTCCACAACGCCCTCGACATCGACGCCATCGTCGACTCGGGCCTTACGGTGGCCCACGACGCCATGTACGGGGCTGGACAGGGCCTGGTGACCGACCTGCTGGGGGCCGACCAGGCCATTCCCCTCCGCCATGAACGGAACCCCTCGTTCCACGGCGTGGCCCCGGAGCCGATCGCAGACCGACTCGGCGAGCTGTCGGACACTGTGGCCAACTCAGACTGTGCCGCCGGCCTCGCCAACGACGGGGATGCCGACCGCATCGGCATGGTCGACGAGAACGGCGACTTCGTGAGTTCGCACCGCATCTTGGCCCTCCTTGTGAAGTACCTCTACGAGGAGCGCGGCCTCTCGGGCGACATCGTCAAGACCTTTTCGACGACCCACCTGCTCGACAAGATGGGCGAGCAGTACGGACTGACGGTGGAGACGACCCCGATCGGCTTCAAGCACATTGCCCCGAAGATGTCCGGGGACACTGTGCTGGTGGGCGGCGAGGAGTCGGGGGGCATCGCCGCAGCCGGGCACATTCCGGAGCGGGACGGCATCTACATCGGCCTTCTCATCGTGGAGATGATGGTGAAGCGCGGAAAGACGCTGTCGGCCCTCGTCGACGAGCTGCTCGAGGAGTTCGGCCCGCACTACAACTACCGCGACGACATTCACATCCGCGAGGATCAGAAAGCCGACGTGCTCGATCGGCTGGACACCCAGGGCGGGCTCGGCACGGTAAACGGCCACCCCGCGCAGCGCGTGGAGACGCTCGACGGCTTCAAGCACGTGACCGACACCGGCTGGCTCCTCATCCGCCCCTCCGGCACCGAGCCGGTGCTGCGCGTCTACGCGGAGGCCGAGTCCCTCAAGGCCGCCGAGGCGCTGGTGAAGGATGCCTCCCGCCAGCTTGGACTCAACGACTGAGGGGAACGCCTCTTCGCAAACAGGTTGCTCAGATCGGGGCCGTATTGCGTAGTGCGTATTGCGTAAGAACAGCACAAATACGCAATACATCGGCGCTCTACGCCACAGCCTGGGCCTCTTCTTCCGTCCGCCGTTCGTCGTTCACGATCTGGCCGCCGCGGAGATGCAGAACGCGCTCTGTCTGGGCGGCCAGTTCTTCGTCGTGCGTCACCAGGACGAGCGTCGTCCCCGCCGTCTCGTTCAGGTCGAACAGCAGGTCCTCGATGCGCCCCGCCGTCTCGGCGTCGAGGTTGCCGGTGGGCTCGTCCGCGAAGAGGACGCGGGGCCGGTTGATGAAGGCCCGGGCCATGGCCACGCGCTGCTGCTCCCCGCCCGAGAGCTGCGAGGGGTAGTGGCCGATCCGGTCGCCGAGGCCCCCCTCGTCGAGCAGCTCGGCGGCCCGGGGGCGCGGATCGGCATCGCCCCGCAACTCGGCCGGCACCATCACGTTCTCCAGCGCCGTCAGCGTGGGGAGCAGGCGAAAGGTCTGGAAGACGAAGCCGACGTTGCGGTTGCGCACCTCAGCGCGCTCGTCCTCGTCGAGCGGCGTCAGGTCCCGCCCGCACAGCTCCACGCGTCCGCTCGTCGGCTGATCGAGTCCCGCGCAGAGCCCCAGCAGGGTCGTCTTGCCGCTCCCCGACGGACCCACGATGGCGCACGTGTCGCCCTCGTCGACCGCAAAGCTCACGTCGTCGATCACCGTCAGGGTGCGCCCGCCGCTGGGAAAGGTTTTGGTAAGGGCGTCGACGCGGAGAACTGCTTCGCTCATGAGGGACAGAAAACGGTCGCTGGGAAAACGAATGCGGAGAGACGGGCCGGAAACCCTGTCGCTGCGGCGCCGGTTCACCCCCTTCCGACGCGGGCGACCGCCCGTGAATGAGTGCTTGCTGTGTCGCACCCGGACTGGTTCGATCCTTCCTGCATCGAGAGGGGGCGAAAGAGAGAGGGCGAATGGGCGTGTCTTCAAAGTGTCCACATTTTCTCTGACCTCAGCGGCCGTAAAAACCCCCACTCCCTTCCCCCCC
>PXTN01000025.1 GCA_003022565.1 Bacteroidetes bacterium QS_3_64_15
TCGACAGCTGTCGGTACTCGCTTGGGTACCGTTCATGTACGTCGCCCACTGTGTTTACTCGGCTGCGCCTCGTCAGTCGCTTCGCTCGTGTCGGCTTCGCATCCGCTCGCAAAACAGGTTCTGAGGGGAACAACCGTCTCTCGGATCATGCCTCACGCATCCCTTCTCATGTGCTGCACGCCGACACGCGAGGCGCTCCCTTCTCTCTGCCTGTCCGGAATCCTACGGGGGAGGCCGCGTACCGGGCTGTTTGGGGAGAACGCATCGGCGAGCACGTCTCCCGGCGGGGAGAACCGTTGCTCGTGCGCGGATGCAGCCCTACGGGCACCCTACGCCTTTGTTACCACCCCCCGGAATTAGGACGCGGGTGAGGAGGCCGGGGCGGACACCGTCTGGTCCCGGCGCACCGTGAGGACCTGCCGCAGACTCGAGGCCGTCACCAGAATGAACCCGAGCGCGAACAGGGCCTGGAACGGGAGAGCCGCCCACTCGCCGAGCGCGATCGTGACGCCGAGGCCCGCGGTCGAATACAGGGCCAGCCCCAGCTCTCCCCACACCACTGCCGGCAGTTCGGCGATGGCGTAGCGGCTCTCCCACCAACTGTTGTCCGACGCGGCGCCGTACTTGGGCGTGCGGATGAATGCAGTGTCCGTGCCACGAAAGGCCTGCCAGACGGCGTTCGTGTTGCTGAGGGCGAGCCCCATCGTGCCGGCCATGAAGGCGGGAAAGAGGCGGAAGCGCTGCAGCCAATCCGGGTAGAGCACCCGCTGGGCGAAGAGCTGGGCGAGAAAAAACCCGGCAAAGCCGAATAGGCCAACGCCCATGATGGCGAAGTAGACCTCCCCAGGCCCGTGCCCGATGCCTTTTAGGAGCAGCAGGGGGGCGTGCGTGAGCACGGCGAGCAGAATGAAGGGAAAGGCAAAGTGGGCCGTGAGGTGGAACGTGCCCTCCAGCTTCACCCGCCACGGCTGGGCCGACCGCCAGAGGCGCCCCGTCAGCTTCAGGGCCGTTTCCACCCCCCCCTTCGCCCAGCGAAATTGCTGGGAGCGGAGCGCGTTCATGTCCGGCGGCAGCTCGGCCGGGGCTTCCACGGTCGGCACATACTCGAAGTCCCACCCCTGGAGCTGGGCCCGGTAGCTGAGGTCGAGGTCCTCGGTCAGCGTGTCATGCGCCCACCCCCCGGCGTCCTCGATGCAGGCGCGGCGCCAGATGCCCGCGGTCCCGTTGAAGTTCATGAAACAGCCCATCAGTTCCCGCACTCGCTGCTCGATGGCGAAGTGGGCGTCGAGCCCAAACGCCTGCACCTTGGTCAGCAGCGAGCTTTCCCAGTTGATGTGCCCCCAGCGGGCCTGGACCAGGCCGAGGTCCTCGTTTCCAAAAAAGCGCGGCACCATGCGCCGTAGGAAGTCTGCCTTGGGCACAAAGTCGGCGTCGAAGATGGCGACGAGGTCGCCCCGGGCGAGGCGCAGGCCGTGGGCCAGGGCGCCGGCCTTGTACCCGGTGCGGTCGTCGCGGTGCACGTGGGTGATGTTGACCCCTCGCTTCTGCCAGTAGTCGACCCGCCGGGCCACCCGCTCGGTTGTCTCGTCGGTCGAGTCGTCGAGCACCTGAATGTCGAGCCGGGCTCGCGGATAGTCGAGGCCCACGCAGGCGTCGATGAGGCGCCGGGCTACCTCGGCCTCGTTGTAAAGGGGCAGCTGCACCGTGACGACGGGCCAGGTCTCGTCGGGCACCGGAAGATTTTCAGGGTCCGGCACCGGGCCGTCGCGGAGCGTCTCGCGGTTGGCGTGGACGAGCGACAGCCACAGCAGGTTGCCTCCGTAGGCGGTGAGCACCACGATGGCGACGGCGTACAGGGCCGGGATGGCGATCTCAAGGACGGCGAGCATCAGCGTTGAACGTTGGAACGTTGAAGGTTGAACGTTGGGCATTGACAAGGGCAGGAGCGTATCTGCTCCCTCCTCCCACGCGTCCATGCTCCCGTACCCAGTCACCGGTTTCGGCCGTAGGTCTCGTGGCTCGAAACCCAGTCGGACGAGGAGATGGCGGCCCCTAGCGACAGCTCGCCCGCGAGGGTGGCCGCCGCCACGATCTCGGCAAACTTGTGCACCTTGCCCTTCCCGAAGCAGCCCATCACTTCGAGACACTCGCGCTGCGTGGGCAGGCCTGTGCCCCCGCCGTACGTCGCCACGATGAGGGACGGAATGGTGAGCGAAATGTGCAGGTCCCCGTCGTCAGTCAGATCCGTATAGAGGACGCCAGCCGACGACTCGGAGACGTTGGCCACGTCCTGCCCGGTGGCGATGAACAGGGCCGTAATGGCATTCGGGGAATGGCCGCCGTTGTTGTTGGCACCGGAGAGGAAGGCCCCCACGGTCGACACGTTCCAATGATGGTGCAGGCTCTCGGGCTCGACGCGCATGTGCTGGATGAGCGCCTCGCGGTCGATGGTGGCCTCGGCCGTCACGCGCTTGCCCCGCGTCTGCATCACGTTCACCTGCGACGCCTTCTTGTCCGTCGCAAAGTTCGATTCCAGATAGAAGTTTTCGACTGAGCCCGGATACTGGTCCATGATCCAGCCGCAGGCGGCGAAGGTGGCACGGCCCACCATGTTCTGCCCCGCCGCGTCGCCGGTGCGGTAGTTGAAGCGCAGGTACGCGAAGTGATTGGAGAGGTAGTGGTTGATGTGGAGCAGTTCGGCCACGGTGGAGGTCGATTCCGCCTCCGCCCGAACTGCATCCATGTGGTCGTCCACCCAGTGGGTGAAGTCGCGCGCCTCGCGGGCGCTGTCGAACACGAAAACCGGCGCCCGTTGCATGCAATCGCCGGAGACGGTGGCTTCCACGCCCCCGCTCAGATTGCACACCTTCATGCCGCGGTTGTAGGAGGCCACCAGTGTGCCCTCCGACGTGGCAAGCGGAATGAGCACGTCGTCCTGCGCGTGCTCACCGTGGACCGTGAGCGGACCGGCAAAGCCGAGCGGGATCTGGGCAACGCCCGTGAAGTTTTCCACGTTGCCGTCCGTGACCTCGGGGTCGAGCGAGTAGTGGGACACGTGGTCGAGCGACGTGTCGCTGTAGTCCTCGACGAACTGCTGACGCTCGTCGATGATGGCCGGGCTGTAGTTGTCGTCCGCGTCCCGAGGAATGCGCTTTGCGGCCTCGTCCTGCTCCGAGACGGAGTCCTCGACCGAAAAGCTGAGGGTTCCGAACGGCTGGGCCCGAAAGTGAATCTCGATGTCGTGTTTTCCGGTCTCCAGGGGCGGCCGGTGGACCCGCACGTAGAGGGTTCGGCGCAGTGGAAAGTCGATCGCATTGTCGTCCGAGATGTCGCCCGCCGAGTACGTCTCCCCGTCGCCCATGAAGAGGTGCATTTCCTCTCGTGGCACCGACGCTCCGTCGATCTGGACGTCGAGGAGCCCGGTAAGCGTCGCGTCCTTCAGGCGGTTTTTGAGCGCGAACTCGACGCCTCGATCGGTATTTTCGAGGCTGCCGAAGGTGTAGAGCTGCTCTAGGAGCGCGTCAGGAACAAACATGAAGAGCGAAGGGCGACCGGGCAGGGCAGCGAAGACACCGCCTCAACGGAGAGACTCCGGACGGGTTCGTGGGAGCTTAGGAGAGGGGGAGAGGGAGAAAGGGAGAGGGGGACAAACATGTCCCGAGCGCTATCGGGATGGGAGAGTGTAGCTTGTGGGGAGTGAGGCGAGCATTCGCTATGAGGCCTCCGCCGCATCGGGGGTGAAGCGGAGGTGGGGCCACCCCTCTTCCAGGGTGGTGTCCGTCATTGTGTACCAGTTTAGGAAGTTGGGAAGGATGTAGTTGGATCGCTGATTGGCCACCTGCACCACGAGCTGATCGCCGAGCTGGCGGTCGAGCGCGTCAGCGAGGCCCGTGGGCGGGATCCGAGGAGAGGACGAGCATCTTCTGGCCCTACCGGGTGTCGCGCAGGGCAGCGGCGACCGCGTCCCGGGAGTTGGAGCTCGTCGGCTTCGACACCGACCTCGACCGGACGGACCTTGAGCGCCTAGAGCCGACAAATGTGCTCGACCAGCTTGGATGAGTGTGCGCCCCAGTCCCGGCGTCCACCGTCGATCACAGAGGGCGGGCTTCTGCCCACCGTGCTCTGCGGAGGGAATGGGTCTCCGAACGATGTTCATGACGGCAGGCTGAACTTTGCCTCGCAATGGTGGTACAGCGAACAGTTCTGGAAATGAAGCCCTTTCTTCCGTCTCGCGTCCTTCCGTCCCGTGATCGCACGCGAAGGATACACGATTATCGCAATTGTGGCGGGCCTAGCGCTCCTGCTGGTCGTGGGGGCTGCGTGGGTCGGGTCGTGGCTCTGGCGAGGGCCAATGCTGGCCCTCGCGGTCGGAGGGCTCGCGTTCACGCTCTTCTTCTTCCGCGACCCGGAGCGCACACCCCCGCCCGACGCCTGCACCGACGACCTGTTGGCTCCGGCCGACGGGCGCGTGGTGGAGATTGTGGACGAGGAGGAGCCGCTCTACCTAAAGGGCCCGGCGCAGCGCATCTCCATCTTCCTCTCCCCGCTCGACGTGCACGTCAATCGCGTGCCCGTTCGCGGCGTCATCGAGCACGCCAAGTATCGCCCCGGCGACTACCTCGTGGCCTGGCACCCCAAGGCCAGCGACAAGAACGAACGGTCCGAGTTCGGCCTGCGGCACCCGAACGGGACGAAACTCCTGTTCAAACAGATTGCGGGGGCCGTGGCGCGTCGCATCGAGTATGGTCTTGAGGAGGGCGATACGGTGGAGACGGGGCAGCGCTTCGGCATCGTTAAGTTTGGGTCGCGGATGGATCTTCTCGTGCCTCCGTCGGTCGACCTCAATGTGAACGAAGGACAGACCGTCCGGGCGGGCACGACGGTTCTCGGTCGGCTGTCCAATGCCGAATCCCCAGCCGCGTCTCCATCGCGGCCCGCCGCCACCGTTTCGGACACTTCGGCGTCCCCGTCATGTCGCTCGTCTGCTTCCTGATCGCTGCCACTTGTATCCTGATCGCTGCCACTTGTATCCTGATCGCTGCCACTTGTATCAATGATCGACCTTCTTGGGGCCGATCGGGCGAGCAGCTCGGGACGGGCCAAGGGGCGGTCGTCCCATCCGGGACGCGTCCGGCGCCGCCTGAGTGCCTACCGCACCGCCCGTCGCGAAGAGCGAGGGAAGCGGCCGCCTCCCCGGGTGGCTGTGCCCTCCTTCTTTACGTTGGTGAACCTGCTGTGCGGCTTCCTGGCCCTGACCCAGGTGCTTGAGTCTGCCTTCGGAATGGCCTGCTGGCTCATCGTGCTGGCCGGGTTCTTCGACC
>PXTN01000026.1 GCA_003022565.1 Bacteroidetes bacterium QS_3_64_15
GAGGCGCTTCTGGAGAGCTGCCAGCAGTATTTCGACGACCTTTCAGGAGAGAAGACGCTCCGGACGGCAGGTCTCTACTAAAACTAACGTATTTTTACTTTCCTACTTAGCAGACCAGCAGTGGGTCCTACGGAGTCTCCGGCGGACGCTTCTCGTGTCGAACGAACGGGCTAGCCTGTGAGGCCCTACGCAGCAGGAGTCCTGTAGAGCGCGGTTATGGCAGGAGCTGGTATCCAGCCTGCTCGAAGTGATGATCGAAGGCCAGGGTCTTTTCGATGTCGCGGCGTCCCATGAGGACAAACGAGATGCAATCCGTGAGCGAGTATTGTTTGTCTGGTCGGTTCCGGAATCGAGACCACCCCGCCTCTAGGAGCACCTCGGTCTCAGGAACGATCTCCACCAGCTGGCTTTCGCGGAGCCGCCGTCCAACTTCCACGGCCTTCGCGTGGCGGCCTCTGCTGTTGAAGAACGTTACGACCTCATCGAACACGTAGGTGGTTGTGACAATGGAGGAGAGCCTCGGCCCTTCCTTCTTCCAGTGCCTCGACGCTTCCTCGTGGTTCTGGTCGTCGGAGGCCTCCAGGGCAATCAAATAGCCGGTATCCAAAAAGACAGGACTCATTCACCGGAGAGATATCGGTCATGGTTCTCTGAAGCGTCGGGCGCCCCGCAAGAAACAGGATCTCGGCCGAGAGCAAGGGCCGGATCCTTCCCCTGATCTCCGGCCTGAGAAATGAGTTCAAGTACGATCCGACCGTTTTCTTCTCGGATCTCAACCTCTTCGGCATCGTCGAGCATGTCCCTTGGGACGGTCACGCCGTGCTCTTCAACCTCGACTTTCATATCGCAGGGCGTGGTTCTGCTTGGGAAAAGCGTACGCTCATAACGCTGAGTTCGGTCTATGTGTTCACCCAGCCAGGGTCGCGCTAGGAAGGCGCTGCGCGAGAACGCCAGGAGCTGTTCTGTCGTCGTCCTCGGATCTCTCCCGCAGCGCCCCCAAACCATCTTTATGAGACGAGGACCGGAGAAACCGCCCTGTTCAAAAGAAGAGCGGCCCGGCGAGAGGTTCGGCCGCTGACCGGTCGCCAAAACGGTTCCAGATGGCAGAACCGGTTATCGCACCACCGTCAGTCGCCGGGTGCACGTTTGCTCCGGCCCGCAGCCGCAGGAAACACACTGCGCTCGATCGCTCGCGCCGAGCGTCGTCTTGTGCCAGCCCGTCTGCCTCGCGTCCACGACCGTTCGCACCTGCCGCCTCATCATGCCAACAGGTCCAACCAGCGTGTGGTGAGGCATCGCTACTCGCGGACGCGGGACTGCGACGACCGCTCTACCGACTCGTCCGTCTCAGACGTTGCTTCCTCGCCCTGCTCCGGAAGGTCGAGAGGGGCCTCAGTCGCAGCATCTAGCTCCGCGTCGAGGGCCTCGATGTCCTCCCCCAATCCTTCGTCGAGGTAGTCGGACGGGGCGGCAAAGACATCCTCGATCTCGCGAATGGAGCTCTGCGTCTCCTCTACCTCCTGCAGAAGGGTATCGAGCTGCGTCGTGACCTCCTCGGGGTTCTGCAGCGTCCAGGACTGCTCGTGGATGTAGCGCACCACGTCCTCGATGGTGCTGAGCTGCGCGCCGATGATTTCCAGGTTTTCGTGGGCCTTGCGGAAGCGCGCCAGCCGCCGCTCCAGCACCTTGAGCCGCCGCTGCTTCACGGCCTGCACACGATCGGGGTCGTCAGCCATGTCTTTTTTCAGGGACTCGATCGATTCCAGGATTCGGTTCTCGGTGGCGCTGTCCATGAAGTCGCGGTAGCGCTCCCGCTGGTGCAGAAGGTCGAGGTACGAGTCGAGAAGCCCGTCGATCTTGTCGACGTGGCTGCTGAGAATGCCCTGCGAGGCGTAGCTGAGCTTCTGGTAGTTGGTTTGGATCTGGTCCTTGAGCTTGCGGAGCTTGGCGTAGCGGCGCTGGCTCTGGTTGCGGAGCTGACTGAAAATTTCGCGCTGGGACGGCGCCTGGTGGCGCTCAGCCCGCTTTTCGGCACGCACGTAGCGCTGAAACCGCTCGGTGCGCGGCATGACCCCCAGATAGGTCAGTTCCGCTCCGCCGCCCACGAGGAGGATGAGCTGTGGAAGCCAGGTGGGCAGAAACTCGATCACTCCCAGGGCGGCCGCCGCGGCTGCGACCGCGATTAAAAACACCAGGTTCCAGGTGTTGAAGAGCGCCTCCTTCGTGTAGTTGATGTCTTCGTCCATGGGGGTGTGGCGCGTTGCGGAGTGGACCCGACGCGGCGATCGGGCCGACGGTGATTACGAATCGTCGGGGCGGAGATCGCCCATGCGGCCGATGGTTTTGTCTGGCCCTCGCTCCTCGGAATCGTCGGTGCCGTCCGAATCGGGTGATGCCTCACCGCTGAGAACCGACGGGTCGGGACGAGATGAGGCCTGCTCTTCGGCCTTCATGCGCCGCACGAGTTCCTCGGCCCGCTCCTCTCGGAGCTCCTCCTCGGCCGCATGCAGGTCTTCATCCTCTACGATTTCGTCCTGGAGGGTCCCCTCAACGCGCGCCTGGTCCTGCGCCACGGAGCGACGGAGCGAATCGACCAGAGACTCGGTCTCGTCCAGCAGCCGCACGGCGCCCTGCTTCATGCGCTGCATCACGCCCTGTACCTCGTTCCGCTGCTTCAACGCCTTGAGCGTGCGTTGGAGACGCTTCTTGGCGCGCAGGTGCTTCTTCTCGGCCTCCTTCAGACGCTGGAATTCTTCGTCGGTCATGGCAGTCTGGCGAATGTGGATTGCAGAATGAGGAGTGTGGAATGAGGGGCGCCCCGTGAACAGCGATTCGAAATCCTTCCTCGTTCCGAATTCCGAACTCCAAATTCGCTATTCGGACTTGCTTCGCTGCTTGCCGATGGTCTTCGACGGCTCCTCGACCTCTTCGTCCTCAGGCATCTCGATGGTCTCCTCCTCGACCGTCTCGGTCTCCTGCGCCTCCTCGTCGACCATGCCCATGTCGGCCTTGAACTCGTCGACGACCTGCTGCGCCCGAAGGTCCTCGGCGTCTTCTTCAATTTGAAGGGTCTCGGTGTCGACGGAGTCGAGGGCCATCTCCATGCGGGCCTCGTTCTTCGCCGACTCCTCTTCGAGACGGCGGACCATCTCGTCGTGGGTCTGATCAAGCCCCGCGACTTCAAACTGCTCCATCGTGTCGGCAATCTCGGCCTGCCACTGGGCTCGCTCGTGCTCTCGGAGGGCGTCCTTGGCCTCCTTAATTTTCTGCTCTTTCTCGCGCATGAAGGCCTTCTTCACCTCTAGCGCCTTCTCGTAGGCCCGCTCGGCGCCCTCAAGCTGCTCCTGGGTTCGCTCCAGATCTTCCTTCTTGTCTTCGAGCCGCTTTGCGTACTTCTTGGCGATGTCCTCACGGTCGGATTTCAGCGCCGTGCGGATGCGGTTGGACAGCTGCTCGACCTGGTCTTTCGTCTTCTTGACCTCTTTCTCGAGCATGATTTTGTTCGCCTTCACTGTGGCGATGTTTTCGTTCATCTCCGGCACCTGGTCATTGAGTTCCCGGATGTTTTGCTCCAGGATGGTACGGGGATTTTCCATCGCCGAGACGGCTCCGCCAAAAAGGGACTTCACGGCGCGCTTAAAACGGGACCAAATAGACATAACAGCGGGTCGGTGTCGAGTGGATTGTGTACGCGTTGTTCATATACTTTGCACGACAGCGTATTGTTACACCCCGCCTCGGATTGCATCGTTCAGCTCCATCCATCAGGGGTATAGCGTGCTTTCAGGGCGGCGCTCGACGCCGGCGGTGTGTCTGAGAACGAGTACGCGTCGAGCACGGCGGTCCGCGCGGCGTCGAGATCGGGCGATTCGCTGGCATGGAGCCGGGCCAGCACGTCTCCGTCCTCCACCGCATCCCCCGGCTTCTTGAGCTCTGTGAGGCCGGCGACGAGATCGACGGTGTCTTCTTTTTTCTGACGCCCCGCCCCCAGTTCCACGGCGGCCTGCCCGATGGAACGGGCGTCGAGGTCCGCCACGTAGCCACCTACACCGGCGGGTGCCGTCACGGTCGCCACCGATGCGCTGTCGGGACGCGTGTCCGGGTCGTCAATGACCGCCGGATTGCCGCCCTGCGCCTCTACCAGGCGACGGAAGCGCTCCAGTGCGTCGCCGCTTTCGAGGGCCGCACGGGCCGTCTCTTGCCCCGCCTCGGGCGACTCGGCGGCCCCGCCCAGCGCAATCATCTCCCCCGCCAGGCCGCGCACGATTTGCATGAGGGGGGCCTCCGCGTGCTCGCCGCGCAGGCAGGCGATGGCCTCCCGGACCTCCGGCCAGTTGCCCACGGCGCGGCCGAGGGGCACGTCCATGTTCGTCATCATCGCCACCACGGGCGTGTCGTGCTCAGCCCCGATGGCCACGAGCATTTCGGCCAGCGTCTGCGCCTCGGCCTCCGTCGTCATGAAGGCCCCGCGCCCGCACTTCACGTCGAGCACGAGCGCGTCGTTGCCCTCCGCCAGCTTCTTGCTCATGATGGAGGCGGCAATGAGAGGGATGGAGTCGACCGTGGCCGTCACGTCGCGGAGGGCGTAGAGCTTTTTGTCGGCGGGGGCCACCTCGCCGGTCTGTCCCGCGATGACGCCCCCCACGTCGGTCACCTGTTGCCGGTAGGCGTCCACCGGCAGGTCGAAATGGAAGCCCGGAATGGACTCCAGCTTGTCGAGCGTGCCGCCGGTGTGGCCGAGGCCACGGCCGCTGAGCTTGGCAACGGGGACGCCGCAGCTAGCCACCAGCGGCACCAGAATGAGCGACACCTTGTCCCCCACCCCGCCGGTCGAATGTTTGCCCACTTTGACCCCGGGCACGTCCGAGAGGTCGATGTGGGTCCCGGACTGTAGCATCGCATCGGTTAGCGCGGCAGCCTCGGCGGGCGAGAGGCCGTTCAGGTACGCCGCCATCAAAAACGCGCTCATTTGATAGTCGGGCACCGCGCCGTTCGTGTAGGCGTCGACAAAGGCGTCCAGGTCCGAGGCCGAGAGCTTCGCTCCGTCTCGTTTGGCGGCGATGAGTTGGACAGGATCGAGATCACTCATTGATGTCGTTGGAACGTTGGTACGTTAGACGTTGGAACGTTGGGTCGCACTTCAACACTGTGAGTTGAGCGCGGACGTGGCTGCCTTCATGTGCGACGACCGCAGGCCGAAGGCTTTCGGCCGACAGACCGCCGAAGAACGGCCGTCTTTCCCGAGGTGGGCACACCCCGAAGACATCAGCCCACAGATTTGAAATGCTACCGAACGTTGCACGACAGTCCGAAAACGCTCAACGCGAGAACGTTCAACGTCCCAATGCCGTCCATGTCCAACGCAAAAGAAAAAGGCCACCCACTCGCACAGGTGACCCGTTCGATTCCGAAATGTACGCCGGAGAGCGGTTACTCTTCGTCCTCCGCCTCTTCGTTCTCATCGTCCTCGTCGAGGCCGTAGCGGCGGTTGAATTTCTCGACGCGGCCCGCCGTGTCGACAAACTGGCGTCGGCCGGTGTAGAAGGGATGGTTCGAGGAGTCGATCTCGGACTCATACACATCCTCGTCCATCGTGGAGCGGGTGGTGATTTCGCTCCCGTCCGCCAGCTTGACGGTGACCTCGTCGTATTCGGGGTGCAGGCCTTCTTTCATGATTGCGACAGATCCAGTCTTGCGTTCGTGGTGAGGAGAATGCCGACACCGATACACGACGTGCATCCCCGGAAGTTTCAGGAGGCGGCCGTCCCGACCCGTGAAGAAGCGGCGAGAGGCCGATCTGCGTGGCAGATCCAGCGCGAGCGTCCCGCCAACCCCTCCGCCTCCAATCGTAAAAACTACGAAATGGCCGTTTGACAACGACCGCGCCCATCCTTACCGTAACATTGTCTCATCAAGAACGACCGAGGGAACAGGCCCGCTGACGTCGTGGCAACCGGACCGTCTTGATTGCTCAAGCCGGTCGTCTTGGTGCCAACTCCTGCCCCGGAATTTGTCGGGGAAAGATGAGAGGGGTGCTTCACGCACGGTGACGTGCGCTCGGGGCTGTCCTCTGTCGTCTTGGTGAGACCACCGCTCTTCTTCACTCACCGAGACGACTTTTCCTATGGACCTAGATCCGGAAACGACTCTGTCCCTGGCCGGACAGGACCTCGACGACACCTTCAACAGCGTCGTTCCACCCCTCTATCAGTCGGCGATCTTCCAGTTCGACGACGTTGGCGAGACGAAGGGGTTTGACTATACCCGAAGCGGCAACCCGACGCGCGCATCGCTGGAAGACACCCTCGCCGACCTCGATGGCGGCGCCGGCGCCGTGGCCTGTGCGACCGGCATGGCAGCCGTGTCAACGGTCACGTCCCTCTTCGACGCCGACGCGCACCTGATCTGTGCCCACGACTGTTACGGGGGCACCGAGCGCCTCTTCTCCCACCTCGCCGACCAGAGCAAGCTGTCGGTCTCGTACGAGGACCTGTCGGACCGCGAGGCCCTCGCGAACGCCGTGCGGCCCGAGACAGAGGCCCTGTGGGTCGAGACGCCCTCCAACCCGCTGCTCCGCATCGTGGATCTGGAGGCGCTCTCCGAATTCGCTGACGCGCACGACCTACTCCTCATCGTCGACAACACGTTCCTCTCTCCCCTCCTGCAGCGCCCCATCGACTACGGGGCCGACCTCGTCGTGTACTCGACGACGAAGTACCTGAATGGCCACTCGGACGTGGTGGGCGGCGCCATCATCGCCCGCACGGAGGCGTTGGCCGACGAGCTCGATTTCACTGCCAATGCCCACGGCACCGTCTCGGCGCCGTTCGACAGCTGGCTCGTCCTGCGTGGGGCCAAGACGCTGCCCGTCCGCCTGCGCCAGCACGAGACCAACGCACGGGCCATCGCGCACTTCCTGAACGACCATCCGGCCGTGAAGCGCGTGTGCTACCCCGGTCTCCGCGACCATCCGGGCCACGACATCGCTCGCAGGCAGCAGAACGGCTACGGCGGCATGGTCTCGTTCTTCGTAGACGAGGCGCAGGCCGACGTGAAGGAGCTGCTGCGCTCCACCGAGGTGTTCGCCCTCGCCGAATCGTTGGGCGGCGTCGAGTCGCTGATCGAGCACCCGGCCACCATGAGCCACGCCTCAATGGCCCCCGAGCAGCGCGAAGAAGCCGGCATCACCGACGGCCTCATCCGCCTCTCCGTCGGCATTGAGTCGACCGACGACCTGCGGACGGACCTGGACCAGGCCCTGACGGCTGCCCGCACTGCGACCGCGGTGACGGACCGGGAGCCGGTGCCCGCCGCGGCCTGAGCGGTCACTCTTCTCTCCGAAAGCCGTCGGTCTTCAGCACCCGTTCGGTGAACTGCGTGAAGTCGGTCAGGTGGTCCTCGACGATCGACTGGACGATGTCGAGGTTGAGGGTCTGGTATTCGTGGATCGCTACGTTTCGGAATCC
>PXTN01000027.1 GCA_003022565.1 Bacteroidetes bacterium QS_3_64_15
CGTTTGTAGCAGGGTCGGTATCAGGCCGGTGAGCGACCCTGCTTTGGACCATCCGCCAAGAATTTGAAGGATCGACCGACTTTTGTCATGTACTGAGGTGAAGACGTGATGCGTGAGGGTGCCCGTTCAGGATTGCAGATCCTTTTACATGAGATCGCCCATCGCTCTTCCTCCTGCCCCACCCCCACATGACTCTCCCCTCATGACTCTCCCCTCATGACTCCGCCTCCCTCTTCGACAAACTCAGAACGCCTTGACCCTCCGATTGCCTCAGAGGGCCGACAAATCAGCCCGAACCGTAAACTGATGCAATCCTCCCAGCTCCGACCACGAGTTGTAGGCGTAGTCGACGGCGATCCCCCCGACCACGAGTCCAAATCCGCCCCCCAGCCCGCTCAGGCCGAACCGATCGGCGATGGCGGTGTCCCGGCTGCGGCGGTGGTTGTAGCCTAGGCGCAGGCGCAGGGCCTCTCCCAGTCGCAGCTCGCTCCCAAACGTCAGATGCCCCAGCACGTGGTCGAGCGTCGACCCGCCCTCCACACCCGTACCAATTTCGTTCAAGTCGTACGCCGTGAGGGACAATAGCAGCGGCAGGTGGGCCAGGCGCTTGGACACCCCGAGCTGCAGATCGAGGGGCAGCGTCGGGTCCTTCTTCGCAAACTCATCGATTGAAAATCCGAGGTGGCGGAGCGAGGCCCCCAGCGCGAGCCGGTGGGCAGGCACGCGGTACAGCACCCCGAGGTCCGCAGCCACCGCCGTGGCCTGTGCGCTCTCCAGTTGGGCGTGGAGCAGGTGCACGTTGGCGCCATACCGCATGCGCGGCCCCATCGCGCGGGCGGCCCCGAGGGTAAGCGCCACGTCTCCGGCCGAGAAGGTGCCCGTACGCTCTCCCACTTCGTTCCGTCGCTGGATGGTGCCCCAGTGCACGAAGCGGAGCCCCCCGTTCAGGGTCGTTTCGATCCCGGACACCGTGTGGCTGTACGCGAGGGTCCCCGCATTGATGTCCGTCAGGTGATTCAGATACGACACCGAGGGCATACGGCTCGTGACCGGGCTCGGGATGGCGGGATTGTAGAACATCGCGTTCACGCCACCGTCGGCCGCAGCCGTGTAGGCCCCACCCACCGCCGCCGTGCGGGCCGAGGCATCGAACCGCAGGAGGGGAAAGCTGGAAAGCGAGGCGCTTGGCTGGGCCATCGCGGGAGACGCAACCAGGCAGCACAGCAGGAGCGCCCAAACGGGACGACGGGGACGCATTGATCGGGTAGCGAGAACAACAGAGCGTACCGCGTGCGCCCAATGGCCCGGCGCAACGGGGGTTCCGCCATGCGTTGAGATATCTCCCAGTCCTTCCTCCCCAGCGAACGACACCTTCCCGACGTTCGAGAGGATTATTGGTGAGTGGTGCGCGCGATGAGAGTAGGAGGGACCCAGTGCAACGGCTTCTCACGCATTACGAGTCACGCTTCACGACCGAATGGGAAGAAGAAGCGCGCCGTGTAGAGTCCCGCAGAGACCTCAGTGACTTATGCGTCCGTCGGCGTGAACGGGGAACGCACCCGTGCAGATTGCGTGCCATGCGTGGTGTATTTACTGCCGGTCCCCCTTCCGGGCGGCAGGGCCGCAGTGGCAGCCACCGTTAGGCACGGGTTCCGTCGTCGCTCTTTTCAGGCACGCGCCTCCTCGCACATATGTTTGAATGGATCAAGAATCTATTCGGCGACCCGAACAAGCGGGAGCTCAACAAGCTCTGGCCCATCGTTGAGGAGATCAACGAGCACTACGAGGAGCTTCAGGGCTTGGCCGACGATGAGCTTCGGGCCAAGACCGATCAGTTCCGCACGGAGATTCGGGAGTCCGTCGCCGACGTTGAAGAGCGGCAGGACGAAATCCGCGAAAAGCTGAAGCGGGCACCCGGGCCGGAGGCCCCCATCGGGGGAGACGGTCAGGTGGCCGAGCTGGAGGGCGAGAGTCTCTCGCTCGACGAGCGCGACGCTCTGTACGACGAGTTCGACGAGCTCGAAGAGGAGTGGCAGGACACTGTCGAGGACAAGCTGTGGGAGCTGCTTCCCGAAGCCTTTGCCGTCATCAAGGAGACGTGCCGCCGCATGCTGGGCGAGACGTGGATGGCCGGCGGCTCGAAGATCGAGTGGGACATGGTGCCCTACGACGTGCAGCTCCTCGGCGCCATTGTGCTGCACCAGGGCCGCATCGGCGAGATGAAGACCGGGGAGGGAAAAACGCTCGCCGCCGTCATGCCGCTCTACCTCAATGCCCTTGCGGGCCGGGGCTGCCACCTCGTGACGGTGAACGACTACCTCGCTGAGCGCGACACCGAGTGGATGGGCCCCATCTACGAGTTTCACGGCCTCACGGTCGACTGCATCAACCGCTACGACCCGCACACGCAAGGCCGCAAGGAGGCCTACGAGGCCGACATCACGTACGGCACCAACAACGAGATCGGCTTCGACTACCTACGTGACAATTCGTTCGTGGTGCGGCCCGAGCAGCTCATGCAGCGGGGCCACCA
The DNA here is from genome assembly GCA_003022565.1 of Bacteroidetes bacterium QS_3_64_15. GTDB lineage: Bacteria > Bacteroidota > Rhodothermia > Rhodothermales > Salinibacteraceae > Salinibacter. Next base: position 2,534 of record PXTN01000027.1, read on the forward strand.
CTACGCCATCATCGACGAGATCGACTCGGTCCTGATCGACGAGGCCCGCACGCCGCTCATCATTAGCGGCCCGGTGCCCGATCAGGAAAACGACGAGTACCGCGAGCTGCGCGATCCGGTGGAGCAACTCGTGGAGGCGCAGCGCCGCCTCGTGCGCTCGCTCGTGAAGGAGACGCGCGAGCTGTTGGAGGAGAAGGAGACGGCCGAGGAGGAGGGCGACAAAAAGCGGGCCCAGGACCTAGAAGACGAAGCCGGCCTGGCCCTCTTCCGCGCCTCCCGCGGCTACCCCAAGAACCGCCAGTTGCAGAAGCTCCTCAACGAGCCCGGCATGGAGCGCCTGCGGCAGAAGACGGAGAACTTCTACCTGCAGGAGAACGCCAAGCGCATGCCGTTCGTCGACCAGGAGCTCTACTTCTCGGTCGACGAGAAGAAGCAGTCCGTCGAGATGACGGAGAAGGGGCAGGAGTACATTGCAAAGATTATGGACGAGACGGCGGACCTGTTCGTTCTCCCCGTTATCGGTGACGAAATCGCCGAGATCGAGGAGAAGCATGAGAAGAAGGTCGAGCAGCTTGAGGAAGAGCTCCAGGAGCGGGACGACCTCTCGAAGGAGAAGCGGGAGAACAAGTACATGAATGACAAGCGGGAGCTGGAGAAGGAGCTCCAGGAGAAGAAGCGCGAGGTCTACAACACGTACTCGGAGCGGGCCGAGCGCGTCCACGCCATCGAGCAGCTCTTGAAGGCGTTCACCCTGTACGAGCGCGACACCGAGTACATCGTGCAGGAGGGCAAGGTCCAGATCGTCGACGAGCACACCGGGCGCGTCATGGAGGGCCGACGCTACTCGGAAGGCCTTCACGAGGCGCTGGAGGCGAAGGAGGAGGTCGAAATTCAAAACGCCACGCAGACCTACGCCTCGGTGACGCTCCAGAACTACTTCCGCATGTACAGCAAGCTGTCCGGCATGACCGGCACGGCGGAGACGGAAGCCGAGGAGTTCAACGAGATCTATGACCTCGACGTGGTGGTCGTCCCCACCCACGAGCCGGTGCGCCGCGACGACAAGGACGACCTCGTCTTCCAGACGAAGCGCGAGAAGTACGACGCCATCACCGAGAAGGTCAAGGAGTACAACCGGCGCGGCCAGCCGGTGCTCGTGGGGTCGGCCTCGGTGGAGGTGTCCGAGACCATCAGCCGCATGCTGAAGCGGGAAAACATTCCCCACAACGTCCTCAACGCCAAGCAGGACCGCGCCAAAGAGGAGGCCCAGATCGTGGCCGAGGCCGGGCAGAAGGGGTCCGTCACCATCGCGACGAACATGGCCGGGCGCGGCACCGACATCCAGATTACCGACGAGGTGCGCGAGTTCGGCGGCCTGGCCATCCTCGGCTCCGAGCGGCACGAGAGTCGCCGCATCGACTTGCAGCTCCGCGGTCGTGCGGGCCGGCAGGGCGATCCCGGCGAGAGCCAGTTCTACGTGTCCCTCGAAGACGATCTCATGCGCCTCTTCGGCTCGGACCGCGTGGCCAAGGTCATGGACAGCATGGGGATCGAGGAAGGCGAGGTCATCACGCACCCGTGGATCAACAAGAGCATCAAGCGGGCGCAGTCGAAGGTGGAGCAGAACAACTTTGCCATCCGCAAGCGCCAGTTGGAGTACGACGACGTGCTCAACTCGCAGCGCGAGGTCATCTACAAGCGCCGCCGCGAGGCCCTCACGGGCGAGCGCTTCCACGGGCAGGTCCTCAACATGCTGTATGAGTATGTGGAGGCTCTTGTGAAGCGCCACTACGGGCAGGGCAACGTCGCGGGCCTGCGGGAGGATTTGCTCCGCACCCTCGCATTCGACCTAGAGATGGACCGCGAGGAGTTCGTGCAGCTCGGGGAGGACGGCGTCGTGGAGCACGTCTACGACGCGGCCACCGACTACTACCAGCAGAAGCGGGCCAACATTGCCCAGCCGTTCTACCAGACGCTGAACGGCCTGAAGCGGGAGCGCGGCGACGAGATGATCGAGCAGGTGTTCGTGGACTTCACCGACGGGCAGGACGCGATCCGGGCCGTGGCGGACGTAGACGAGGCCCTCGACACGAACGGGCAGGAGATCAACGAGGCCCTGGAGCGGACGGCGATGCTCCAGACGATCGACGAGAAGTGGACCGATCACCTGCGCGAGCTCGACGAGCTAAAGGAGGGCATCGGCCTGCGCTCGTTCGGGCGCAAAGACCCGGTTGTGGAGTATAAGATGGAGGCGTTCGACCTCTTTTCCGACATGATGGCCGAGATTGGCCAGGAGGTCGTCTCCCTCGTCTTCCGCGCCGGGCCGGTGGTCGACGACGAGGTGCAGACCGACGGTCGAGGGCCGCAGCAGCGCCTCAGCCAGCGGAACGCTCAAACGCAGCACGACTCCGCCCAGCCCGACTACAGCATCGACACCGACGGACAGGGCGACGGGCAGCAGGGGGCGGCCGAGCGCGATCCCACGACCCAGGAGAAGCAGCCCGTCACCGTGGCCGACGAGCCGGGCCGCAACGAGTATGTCACCGTCCGCAACAACGCCAACGGCGAGACCACGGAGATGAAGTGGAAGTACGCCAAGAAGAAGATCAACCAGGGAGGCTGGTCCTTGGTCTCCTGAATAAGGCCGCCTGCCAGCCGCCGTTTGGCCTTGCCCTCCTCTTTCGGTGCCACTTCTATTTTGGATTGTGGATTTCGGATTTTGGAATGAGGCTCTCTCCTCCCATAATCCGAAATCCAAAACCCAAAACCCAAAATGCTACAGTCCTTGTCCGTCCGGGACTACGCCCTGATCGAGGAGCTGGAGATGGAGTTCGGAAGCGGGCTGAACATCATCACCGGCGCCACCGGGGCGGGCAAGTCGATCCTGATCGGCGCCCTGCGGATGATCCTGGGCGAGCGGGCGAACACCGACGTGGTGCGCGGCGAGGCGACGAAAGCCGTCGTAGAGGGCATCTTCGACGACGCGGACACCGAGCGCATCCGGACGGTCCTGGCGGAGAATGAGATTCCCACCGGTCCCCTCCCCCGCGTCATCCTGCGCCGCCGCATTACCGAGCGCGGCAGCCGCGGCTTCGTCAACGACACCCCCGCCACGCTCGACGTGATGCGCGCCGTGGCGGCCGAACTGATTGACCTGCACGGCCAGCACGAGCACCAGAGCCTCCTTCACACCGAGACCCACCTCCGCCTGCTCGACAGCTTCGGCGGCCTCGGCGGGCTCGTGGAGCACTACCAGGAGAAGCGAGAACGGGTCGCCGCACTCGTCGAAGAGCGCGAAGAGCTGGCCGCCCGCGAGCGCGAACTGCGACAGCAGAAGGAGCTTTACGAGTTTCAGATCGAGGAGATCGACGCGGTGGACCCGCAGCCGGGGGAAGAGGAAGAGTTGCGGGCCGAGCAGCGCGTCCTCGAAAACGCCGAGCACCTCTACGCCTCCACCAAGGAGCTGTACGAGCGCCTCTTCGAGAGCGACGATGCGCTGCACGACCAGCTCGTGGTCTCGCGCAACGACCTCCAGGACCTCGCCCGCATCGACGAGGCGTTTGAGGAGCACGTCGACGAGATCGAGTCGGCCCGCATCATCGTCAGCGAGCTGGCCAACTTCCTTCAGGACTACAACGCCCACGTCGAGTTCGACCCGGAGCGCCTCCAGGAGATCCGGGAGCGCACCACCGAGCTCGAAAAGCTGAAGCGCAAGTACGGGGGCAGCCTGGAGGCCGTCCTGGAGCACCGGCGCGAGATCGGTGAGAAATACGAACTCGCGCAGGACTTTGAGGGCAACCTGGAGCGACTCGACGCGCAGATCGACGAGGCGAAGGCTGAACTGACCGACGTGGCCCAGCGGCTCTCCCAGAAGCGCCGCACGGTGGCCACCCGCATCGAGAACGCCATTCTTGACGAGCTGGCCACCCTCGGCATGCCCAACAGCCAGTTCGAGGTGCGCTTTACGCGCCAAGAGGACCCCGACGGCTGGATTCGTGCCGACGGCAGTCGAGCACAGGGTGCCGACGGTGGTCGTGCACAGGGGCCCGACGACGAGGAGACCCGTTACCGGGCGTTCCAGAAGGGCGTGGATCAGGTCGAGTTCTTTATCTCCACCAACGTGGGCGTCTCGCCCATGCCCCTCACCGAGGTGGCGTCCGGCGGCGAGATCAGCCGCATCATGCTCGCGCTTAAGACGATCCTGGCCAAGAGCGAGCGGCTCCCCATCCTCGTATTCGACGAGATCGACGTGGGCATCTCGGGCAACATGGCCCGGCGCGTGGGCGAGAGCATGCACGACCTCGCCCGCTACCACCAGATCATCACGATCACGCACCTCCCCCAGATCGCCGCCCTCGGCGACCGCCACTACAAGGTCGAAAAGATTGTGGAGGACGGCACGACGAAGACCACCCTCCACCGTCTCGACGAGGACGAGCAGGCCACACAGGTCGCCTCCCTCATTAGCGGCGAGGACATCACCGACGCCGCCCTCGAAAGCGCCCGCGAGCTCATGGCGGCGGGGGAACGGGAGGAGTGAGTTGAGTGTGGGAGTGCGGGTGTGTGGGTGTTGTTTCTCTCAAAGATCGTCCGCATCGAAGGGAAGAGCGCGCCACCGAATCCGGGTCTTCGATACGCTGAAGATTGCTCCCTTCTGGAGAACTTGCGCGTGACGCTCCAGCACATGTTCAAGACGCTGGTTCACGTAGATTGGCCGCATACTGCGGAGCCGAAAAACCACGACACTCGGCAAGGCCAGCCCGGCTCCCGCAATGAGATCACTGAAATCAAGATCGTGAACGAGAAGGATTCGACCCTCTTCCTGAGCAATTGCGAGGATTTGCCGGTCTTCCAATTGCTGCTGGCCTCGATCTAAGAGATGTTCGGCCTCATGCCCGCAGTCTCGCAGAAAGGATACGGTTTGGGGACTGATCCCCATATCTGCCAGAAACCTCATGCGACCTCCTCGACGTTCTCCTCCGCCAGCCATGCCGCGTACTGGAGGGCCTGCTGAATGTCTTCAGGGTCGAGGTACGGATACGCCTCCAGAATCTCTGCCCGCGACATATCGTCAGCCACGAGGTTGACGATGAGCGACACGGTCACCCGCGTGTCCCGGATGCAGGCCCGCCCGCCCATCACGTTTGGATCAAAGGTGATCCGGTCGAGATTTTTCATGAGACCGAAGCGCTAACTGGCAGAGTCGTCGTGGGCCGTGGCAACCGTCTCCAGCGCCCGGCGGATGCAGGCCACCCCCTCGTCCACCTCGCTCTCAGTGATCGTGAGCGGCGTGCGGAAGCGGATGGAGCGCTCCCCGCAGCCGAGGATGATGGCCCCCTCCTCGTACGTCTGGTGTTTTACCCGGTCGCGGTACTCGGGGGTCGGCAGCGTGAAGGCCGTCATGAGCCCCTCGCCCCGCACGTTGGTCACGGCCGGAAACCGCTCCGACAGCCCGTGGAGGCGGTCCTGCAGGTGCTGGCCCACCTGTCCCGCATGGGCCACAAGGTGGTCCTCCTCCATAATCTCCAGGATGCGGTCGAAGCGCACCATGTCCACGATGTTGCCGCCCCAGGTGGAGTTGATGCGGCTGGGCGTCTCGAAGACGTGTCCGTCCACCTCATCGAGCTTGTGCCCAGCCAGAATGCCGCACACCTGCGACTTTTTGCCGAACGCAAGAATGTCGGGCTTCAAGCCGAGGGCCTGGTGCGCCCAGAACTCGCCCGTGATGCCGACCCCGCTCTGCACCTCGTCGTAGACGAAGAGCGCGTCGTTCTCGTGGGCCAGGGTCTTCAGCCGCTTCAGGAAGGAGGGCCGGAAGTGGTTGTCGCCCCCTTCCCCCTGGATGGGTTCGAGAATCACTGCGGCGATCTGATCTTCGCGCTCGTGGAAGTGCCGCTTGGCCTGGTCGAGGGCCTTTTGCTCCTCCGCCGCCACGCGGTCCACCTCCTCCCCATCGAGCGGAAAGTGAATCTTGGGATTCGTGATGCGCGGCCAGTCGAACGTCGGGAAGTACATCGTCTTCCGCGGGTCGGCCGTGTTGGTGAGCGACATGGTGTAGCCGGTGCGGCCGTGGAAGGCCTGATCGAGGTGCAGCACCTGATGCCCCACCTCGCGCCGGTAGCCCTTCTCGTGGTTCTTGCGCACCTTCCAGTCGAAGGCCGTCTTCAGGGCGTTCTCCACGGCCAGCGCGCCGCCCGAGATGAAGAACGTGTACGGCAGATACTCGGGGATCCCGACGCGGCTGAACGTGCCTACGAACCGCGCCATGTGCCCGGTCATGATGTCGGAGTTGGTGACCTTGTTCAGGGCCGCATCCAGCAGGCGCTCGATAAAGGCCTCGTCTCCCACCATCTTCGGGTGGTTCATGCCGAGCGGGCTGGAGGCGTAGAAGCCGAAGAGGTCGATGAACGTCCGACCGGTCTTTTCGTCCCGCAGCCGCACGCCCCGGCTCTCCTCCATGTCCAGCACCATGGGCATCATGCCCTTCGTGAGGATGTGCTCCGACAGCAGCTCTCTAACTTGCTTAGGATGGACGGAATTCGGAGAAACCGCTTCCATAGGTGCGGGATTGAGGGGATGAACAGCGCGTAAGCCGTAAGAAAGGAATCTGCCAACCCCGGTGACGTTTCACAACCGCCGGGAATGTCACTCTCCCGTGTATACGATCTCGCCCCCAACGATCGTGTAATCGACCTCTGCCTCTTGGATCTCGCCTGCCGGCCCCGTTAAAATGTTCTGGGAGAGGACCGTGACGTCGGCCAGCATGCCGGGGACGAGGGTGCCCTTGCTGTCCTCCTCAAAGGCGGCGTAGGCGTTGTTGACGGTGTACGATTCGAGGGCCTGGCGGCGAGTGAGCGTTTCGTCGGGCGTGAACGTGGTGTCGGTGCCGGGGACCTCACGGGCTATCGTGCAGTGGTAGCTGGCGAGCGGATCGACCTTCTCGACCGGCACGTCGGTGCCATTGCCCACCACGGCACCGTCGTTCCAGAGCGTCTTCCAGGGATAGGCGCCGCCCTCCACGCGCTCGGCCCCGAGACGCTTGTAATTGTAGGGTGCATCCGAGCAGGCGTGGATGGCCTGCATCGACGCGATCACACCGAGATCCGCGAAGCGGGAGATGTCGTCCGGGTGCAGGTGCTGGGCGTGCTCAACGCGCCAGCGGAGTCCCTCCCCATCCGCGTCGTGCTCGTCGAGCAGCGACGCGTAGAGATCGAGCGTCTCCCGGTTTGCCCGGTCGCCGATGGCGTGGACGGCGAGCTGGTAGTCTTCCCGAAGCGCAATTTCGGCGATCTCGCGGACGCGGTCCATCGACGTCACGTCGGTGCCTGTGCTGTTGGAAGCGTCATTGTAGGGCTCCAGCATCCAGGCGGTGCGGGAGCCAAGTGCCCCGTCCACCGTCACCTCCCCGATGGAGCGGACCGTCAGGTGATGGTCGGCAGCGCCCACCGTGCGGATGTCCGCGAGGCGATCCCGGGTTTTGGGCCTCACCTCGCTCTGTGACACCATGGCGTACATCCGGAGGCCGAGCTCCCCGTTCTGGGCCATCTCACGGTAGAGCTCGATCGTCTCGAACGAGGCGCCTTGATCGTGAAAACTCGTGACGCCGTTCGCAAGGGCTTCCCGGGCCGCGAGGCGCACCTTCTTGCGCTTCTGCCTGCGGCGCTGCGCCGCACTCCTGTCGCTGCGCGACGCCTCGATGGCGTCCTGCACAAGCCCCTTAGCCGTCTCCAGCAGCACGCCCGTGGCGCGGCCCTGCGCGTCCCGCACGATCGTGCCGCCCTCCGGATCGGGCGTGTTTGGGCCGATGCCCGACGCCTCCAGCGCCGCGTCGTTGGCGATGGCGGCGTGGCCGCTGGCATGGGTGAGGTACACCGGCGTGTCCGGGGCCACCTCATTCAAGCGCGCGTTTGTTGGAAACCCGCGGACCATCCGCTCGGGGGTGGAGGCCCATTTCTCCTGGTGCCAGCCGCGCCCTTCCACCCATGCCTCCGGCGCAGTTGCCCCAGCGGCCGAGTCGACCTTCGCGACGACCTGATCCCACGACGAGGTGCCCAGGAGGCCGAGCTGCATCTGCGCCTCTCCCATCCCCATAAAGTGGCCGTGCCCTTCGATAAAGCCCGGAACGGCAAGACGGCCTTCAAGGTCGATCACGCGAGTATCCGCGCCGGTGTAGGCGTCGATTTCGTCGGCGCTGCCGACGGCCAGAATCGTGTCGCCCGCGACGGCGAGGGCCTCCGCGTCCCCCCGGGTTTCGTCGAGCGTGACCACCGTCCCGTTCGTCAGAACGAGGTCGGCCGTGGGGGCGGACGAGCCGCCAATCAGCAGCGCCGCAATCACGAGGAGAACAGAGCGAGGAGACATAAACTGGACGGAAAGTGGAAGGGAGACCAAAATGCAGAAAGTCGGCTGGGGGAATAACAGGCCCATAGTCTCGCGAATCAGCGGCTGCTTGTCAAGACACCCACCTGAACTGCTCCGGAGAGACGGGAACTGGCGCGGAGAGTCGTCCCGTTCGACCTTGTCCGGTTGTCGTCCTAATTTGGGACTACCGCTCTGCGTACCGTCAACTAAGTCCTTCGGACTTTTCAGGAATGCCCACCGCCATGAAGCGCCTTTCTCTAACCGACGGCTTCGTCCTCGCCCCCGCCGAAGGGGACGACCAAGATGCGCTCGTGGAGCACTTGCAAGAGCGAGAGATCTGGCGCAACACCCTTCGTATTCCGTGGCCCTACACCGAGGCCCACGCCGAGGACTGGATCGAAGAGCGGATTCGACGCCGCGACGAGCAGCCCAAAGAAACCACCTTTGCCATCCGTCGGGCGGACGGGCGGCTCATTGGTGTGGTAGGGGCCGATGATCTCGACGTGGGGGTCTCCCACCGCGCCCGGATCGGGTACTGGCTCGCCAAGCCGTACTGGAACCGCGGTATTATGACGGAGGCGGTGTCCCGGTACGTGGACTACGCCTTCACCGAGCTGGCGGTGGTGCGGCTCACGGCGGAGGTCTTTGCGTGGAACACGGCCTCCGCGCGGGTGCTGCAGAAGGTCGGTTTTGTTCAGGAGGGCCGGCTCCGGAACCACCGCGAGAAAGACGGTGACCTGATGGACGTGCTCTACTTTGGCCTGCTGCGGACCGATCTCGAGGACGATGCCTGACCCTGCCGTCCCCGGTCGACCCCGTTTCGTCAACATTCACGTCCCTGTGATCCATGGGCCGCACCGAGCAGACGGTGACGGAACGACCCCGGTGAGAGGAACGGGCAATACCGGTTCTCGTACTCACTCATCCGTCTTCTCGTGCCGGTGCACCCCGGAGACAGTCTTCCGGTCAGAGGCCGGCTGAATGATTCTTTCTCTGCTGCGTATGTCCACCCCTACGACCCGCGACCCGGAGTCCTTTGAGAACGAACCCACGATGCCTGGCGAGGCAGATCTGGGCGCCGTGGAGCCCGATCCGATTGGCCCCTCCGGCGACGGCGACCCGGGGTTCGTCGAATTGCCGGTCGTCGAGAACACGAATAAAAACAAACGCGGCCAACGCCCGGAGTGGCTCCGCGTCCCGCTCCCCCAGGGCGAGACTTACAACGAGGTCCGCGAGACCGTGGACGACCACGACCTGCACACGGTCTGCGAGAGCGCCAATTGCCCGAACATGGGCGAGTGCTGGAGTCGCGGCACGGCCACGTTCATGATCCTGGGCGACGTGTGCACCCGCTCCTGCGGCTTCTGTGCCGTCAAGACGGGCCAACCGCAGGACGGGCTCGACTGGGACGAGCCGCGTCGCGTGGAGGAGGCCGTCGACAAGATGAACCTCGACCACGCCGTCATCACCAGTGTCAACCGCGACGAGCGGGAGGACGGTGGCGCGCCCATCTTTGCGGAGGTCATTGAACGCGTGCACGGCCTGGGGGCCACCTGCGAGGTGCTCACGCCGGACTTCCGCGGCCTCCGCCCGGCGTGCCAGACGGTCTTCGACGCGGAGCCGGACATCTTCAACCACAACGTGGAGACGGTGCCCAGTCTCTACCGCCGCGTCCGCCCGCAGGCCGACTACGAGCGATCGCTGACGGTGCTGCAGTGGGCCAAGGACGAAGGCCTGCGCACCAAGAGCGGCATCATGGTGGGCCTCGGCGAAACAAAGGAGGAAGTCCTGGAGATCATGGACGACTTCGTGGAGATCGGCCTCGACGTGATGACCATCGGTCAGTACATGCAGCCCACCGAGCAGCACCTGCCCGTCGAGGAGTGGGTGGAGCCGGAGGTGTTTGACTGGTACAAGCAGGTCGGCGAAGAGAAAGGCATTGAGCACGTGGAGAGCAGCCCGCTCACGCGCTCGTCCTACCATGCCGAGGAGCACGTGTAGTCACTCCACTTTCGAGCAGTCCCCCATCGCGCGATGACCACAGCAACGGTTCCCCCGGAACCACCGACCCAGCGCCGATTTACGGTGGACGAGTACGAGCGGATGGTGGAGGCGGGCGTGCTCCCCGACGAGGAAAACGTCGAACTGCTCGATGGTCGAATTTATCGCATGTCGCCGATTGGGAGTGCCCACGCTGCCTGCGTCGACCGCCTGACCCGGCTCCTTGTTCGGAGGGTCGGCGAGGACGCCATCGTCCGCATTCAAAGTCCAATTGTCCTTCCCCCCACGTCTGAGCCGGAACCGGACGTGGCGCTGCTGACGCCCCGGCCGGACGGGTACGCGGAGCGTCACCCACGCCCGGGAGAGGTGCTTCTCGTCGTGGAGGTGGCCGACACCTCCCTGGACTTTGATCGAGAGACGAAGCTCCCCCTCTATGCCCGAGCGGGGACCCCGGAGTACTGGGTGGTTGCCCTCAGGGACAAACAGGTGCACGTCTTCCGTACTCCCGAAGGTGAGCAGTACACGACGCACGAGACCTACGGTCCCGACGATGAAGTCGTCGCGAGGACTCTTCCTGCCCTCGATCCCGTGCCGGTGAAACGAATCTTGGGCGAGTAGCGCGACGGCCCCCTGCAAGCCTGAGACGGTGCTCCGCAATGATCATATGGGGGATGCAGCGGATGTGCGAGTGGACCTGATCTGTTGCGGTGACGACCGGGGAATCCTCGGTCTCCCACACCGATATCCGTCGTGCAACGACCCTGTCTTTCATACACGGAGATGCATTCGGGAATCCTTCAGAACCTGTTTGGCAGACCCGAGCTCCTCGTCGATGCCTTTTCTGGAACGGTCGAGCTTCGCCCACTCGCGTCCGACGAGGCCCCGCCCCTAAAAGTCGTCTAGAGTGCGCTCGTCGACGCGCTCGGCCTCCCCCCCGGCCACGCGGAGAATGAGCCACGGCTCCTCGGGCTGATCCAGGTAGCACAGCACCTCGGCCCCGAGGGCCTCGTGGGCGGCCCGGGCACACTCCGAGACCGACCCCCAGGGCAGATCGGGGGCATTGAACCAGACGCTCGTGTACGGCCGATTTCGTACCTGCTCGGTGATCTGCACCGGCACGGTGTCGCCCTCGTACTGCCCTTCGTAGGTGACGATGGGCGCGTCCTGCACCTTTTCGAGTCCATCAAACGCCTCGCGAAGCCAGTCGGCGGCGTCCTCTTCAGTCAGCCCTCGAACGTAGATCTCGGTCGTGTCGTGCGCCATAGGGAAAGGGAGAACGGGAGCGTAGGGAAGTGGGGGTGCGGGAAAAAACGATCTCCGGCAGCCCATGTCGGGATCGCTTCGCTTTTCGGGACGATACTTCCTAAAAACCCTCCAACGTTCAACGTAGAACGTTCGCAGGTTGCAGGGTGGGCAAAGACTTCACGCCCGATGCACCGATCTTTCAACGTGCCGACATGTTGATTCGGAAACGGCATTACCGGTGGTCTTCGATGCGAAGCCGACGGTCATGGCGGTCGGCCTCGCCCGGCCGGTTGGTCGCCACAACGAGCAGCCGATCCTGGGCGCGCCAGTCGCGAACGAGCGCGTCGACCATGTCGCGTCCTGCCGCGTCCAGATTGGCGACGGGCTCGTCGAGCAAGAGGAGGACCGGGTCGGCCAGCAGGGCCGCCGCGTACTTGACCCGCTGCTGCATGCCCGAGGAGTACGTCGCGACCCGATCGTCGGCCCGGCCGGTGAGGCCCACCCGGTCGAGCACCGTGTCGATGCGGGAGTCGGCCCCGGGCAGACGGCGTGCCCACGCCAGAAACCGGAGGTTCTCGCGGGCCGTGAGGTCTTCGTAGACCCCGACGGCCGGCGCCACGAGGCCGGTGCGCAACGGATGCTCGCTGTCGGGGACGGCCGTCCCCTCCACCATGAGCGTGACCGTGCCGGAGCGCGGCGTGAGCACGCCCGCCAGGATGCGGAGGAGGGTCGACTTGCCCGCTCCGTTCGCGCCCGTGACTGCCAGTGTCTCGCCGCCGCTCAGGGACACGGAGAGGTCCCGAAAGAGCAGGAGAGGTCCAAAGTAGTGTCCGACCTGATCGACCGTGAGGATAGGCATGCTGCTGGAGCGGAGCAATCGTCCCAGAGTGTGAGTCTCCCGCCACGCAGAACGTATGGGCTGAATCGCAGAACCCAAAGACGCGGGCACATCATCCGCGCCGACTCGTTGAGTCGATTCGCACTCTTCACGATGGATTTCTAAGTGCCCGATGCCTCCTCCCTCCTCCACGGCGACCGCGACCGCTGCGCCGGCGTCCGACGAGCGCCCGTTGGCCGACACGGCGCTCTTCGGCAAGGACCCGATGCCCCGCATCGTGGACGTGGAGCCTCTCATGAACGGGCCGTCGGGAGAGCCCGCCCGAGTGCGGATCTATCAACGGTCGGACGACTTCTCCTCCATCATCGAGCACGAGGAGCCCTTCTACCCGTTCTTCTTCCTCTCGGACATTACGCTCCTGCGGGGGCTCCGCGACACGTTTCGGTACAAGCGACTAGACGGGGACAACTTCTACGAGCATCTGGTCGTCTTTCGCACCTGGAACGAATACTGGGACGCCCTCCGGCAGGTGGAGCAACGCACCGACAGCGACCAGCAACAGCCCGAAGAGATCTATCGGGTGGGCGCCCCCGCCCAGCAGTACCTCATGCAGACGGGGCGGACCTGCATGCTCGACATGACGCTCGACGACCTGCACCGCCTGCAGCTCGACATCGAGGTCTATTCCGAGGGCGGCTTCCCGAACGCCGACCGGCCCGAGGACAAGGTCATTATCGTCGCCCTCTCCGACAACCGCGACTGGACCGAGGTCCTACACGTGCGTGACGGCATCGGGGAGAAGCAGCTCCTGGAGGAGCTTGTGTACGTCATTCAAGAGCGCGACCCGGACGTGATCGAGGGCCACAATGTTTTTGAGTTTGACATAAAGTATCTTCTCGACCGCTGCGATCTGCACGGGGTCGACTTTGCCATTGGGCGCGACGGGTCGGTGCCGCGCACGTATGACTCCAGCATGCGCTTCGCCGAGCGAACGGTGGACTACCCCGCCGTCGACATCGTGGGGCGCCACGTCATCGACACCTATTTTCAGGTGATGTCGTTCGACGTGTTCAGCCGCGACCTGCCGGACTACAGCCTCAAGACCGCCGCCCGCTACTTCGACCTCGCCCCCGAGGCGCGCACCTACATCGAGGGCACTGACATCTCGCGCGCCTGGCGGGAGGACCGGGACACGCTCCTCGACTACGCCCTTGACGACGTGATCGAGACGAAGCGGCTCGCGGGGCACCTTTCCGGCTCCACGTTCTACCTCGCCCAGATGCTCCCGATGACCTACGGCTCGTCGGCGCGGCGCGGACCGGCGGCCAAGATCGAGAGCCTCTTCGTCCGCGAGTACCTGCGGCGGCGCCACGCCCTGCCCCGCAGCGAGTGGGGCAGTCAGTCGATGGGGGGCTACACCGACATCTTCGTCACCGGCGTGATGGGCCCCATCGTGTACGCCGACGTGGAGAGCCTGTACCCCTCCATCATGCTAAACTACGACGTGCAGCCGTCCGGGGACGCCATCGACCTCTTCCCGCAGCTCCTGGAGCGGCTCACGGACCTGCGCCTGGAAACGAAGCAGGACATGAACGAGGCCGAGGACGAGGAAATCCGCAGTGAACTGGATGCACGGCAGTCCTCGTATAAAGTCTTGATCAATAGTTTCTATGGACTTCTTGGCTTTTCTCTATCGGTATTTAATGACTTTGAGGAGGCTGATCGTGTCGCACGAACTGGACAGGAAATCCTTCGTCAATTAATTGGTGAAATTCAAAACCGGGGCGGCACTGTCATCGAGGTGGACACGGACGGGGTCCTCTTCGTGCCGCCGGACGGGGTGCGGGGCGAGCGGGCCGAGATCGACTTCACCGTGGGCCTCACGGAGGCGATGTCGGAGGGCATCCGCGTCGGGTTCGACGGGCGGTACAAAAGGATGCTCTCATACAAGAAGAAAAACTACGCCCTGCTCACGTACGACGACGATCTCAAGTTTAAGGGCTCCTCCCTTATCTCCCGCTCCAACGAGGCGTTCGGGCGCCGCTTCGTGCGGCAGGCCATCCGCCGCCTGCTCGACCACGACGTGGAGGGCCTGCACGACTTGTACGTGGACACCCGCACGAAAATCGTCGAGCACGACTGGAAGAGCGCCGACAGCTTCGCCCGCACCGAGAGCCTCAAGGATACGATTGAGCAGTACGAGCGGGACGTGGAGGAGGGGCAGCGCCCGCGCGCCGCGGCCTACGAGTTGGCGAAGGAGAAGACCGAGAAGACGGAACAGCCGGTGCGGAAGGGCGACCGCATCTCGTACTACATCACGGGCGACAGTGCCGACGTCACGGCGTTCCGGCACTGCAAGCGGGCCGACGAGTGGGATCCGGACAATCCGGACGAGAACACGGCCTACTACCTGAAGCGGCTCGACGAGTTTGCCGACAAGTTCGAGCCGTTCTTCGACGAGCACGACTTCCGCCTCGTCTTCTCGCCCGAGGATCTCTTCGGCTTTTCAGCCGAGGGCATTGACATCCAGCGCACTGAGCACGAGTCTGACTACCAAGAACACCAGGACGAGGTGCCGTTCTAAGTTCGTAGGGCTTCTTGTTCTTTCTCTACGTCCTCCGACCACTACCAACGCTTCCCCCACCCATGAAGCGCACGATTCTCGCCGGCACGTTTTTCCTCCTCGCAGGCGCCGCCACGCTCCTCCTCGCCGCGTCCATCTTTTACTCCTGCCGGAGCGGCGGGCACCCCCACCACGAGCGCGATACGCACGATGCGCCGACCGAAGAGTCGCACTCTTCTGAAGAGACACACTCCTCGGTCGCCCCGTCGGACGCGAGGCGCCTCACCCTCACGGGCACGCGGTCGTCGGTGCCGCCCGAACAGTTCTTTTCCGACCGGACCTCCTCAACCTAGCCCTGCCCTCCTGTCTCGGACACGTGTACCGACCAGGAGAGGCATCTACTCCCGCTGCCGAGCGGGCACCGCGCACCGCCCCCGCGCTCCCACGCCCCCACTCTCCTCAGCGCCCGTGTCTGATTCCCCCGACGACGTTCCGCGAGGACTCGTTTTCCCGGGACTCCGGGACAACCTCCAGCGCGGCCCCCTGTTCGCGTTCCTGACCACGGTCCTGATTGCGGGCCTCGCGCTCATCTGGCCCGTCTACCCGCTCGCTGGAAGCATTCGGCCCTACGTCCTGGGCCTCCCCTTCTCGTTCGCATGGGTGGTAGGCTGGCTCGTCGTGATGTTTATCGCGTTGGTGCTGTTCTACCGCACGGACGCGACCGACTGAGTCCCCCTCTCGCCCTTTCCCCCTCTCCCTCATGCCCACATGGGCCGTTATTCTGCTCATCTGTGGCCTCTACCTCGTCCTCGTGCTGGGCCTCGGGGTGTGGTCCGGGCGGACCGTCTCGGCGAGCGTGGACGGGTATGTGGCGGGGGATCGGACTCTCGGGGTGATCGTGCTCTACTTCGTCCTCGGCGCCTCGGTCTTTTCCTCGTTCGCGTTCCTGGGGGCGCCGGGCTGGGCCTACTCGCGGGGCGCAGCGGCCTTCTACATCATTGCCTACGGGACCGTGGGCATGGTGCCGTTCTACTTTCTGGGGCCCCGCACCCGGCAGGTAGGCGAGGCGCTCGGCTTTGTCACCCAGGCAGAGATGCTGGCCCACCGGTACGACAGCCACACGCTCTCGGTGGTGCTGGCGGTGCTGAGCGTGGTCGCGTTCGTGCCCTACCTCACGCTGCAGATGAAAGGGGCAGGCTTCCTCCTCTCCACTATCTCGGACGGGCACGTGCCCCAGTGGCTCGGGGCGCTGGTGGCCTACGGCGTCGTCCTGATCTACGTCTTTGCCAGCGGGATGATGGCCATCGGCTGGACAAACGTCGTCCAGGGCGTCTTCATGATGGTTGTCGCGTGGTTCCTGGGGCTCTACCTGCCGGAGGCGCTGCACGGCGGCATCCGGCCGATGTTTGAGGCGATCGCTGACAGTGGACAAGAAGCGATGCTCGAAGCCCCCGGCCTGGCAGCCGACGGTTCGGCCTGGAGTTGGGGCGGCTACAGCTCGGCCGTCATCGTCTCCGCGGTGGGCTTCTCGATGTGGCCGCACCTCTTTATGCGCGCTTTTACGGCCCGGAGCGACCGCACGCTCAAGCTGACGGTGGTCCTCTATCCCACCTTCCAGCTCTTCCTGGTGCCCATCCTACTGATCGGCTTCGCGGGCGTGCTCGCCTTTCCGAATGTTGCACCGCCTGATACCATCGTGCCCCACCTGCTCACGCAGATCGAACTCTCGCCCGTCCTCGTGGGACTGGTGTGCGCAGGGGCGCTGGCCGCGTCGATGTCGTCGGGCGACGCCATTCTTCACGCCGCCGCCTCCATCGGGCTTCGGGACGGAATCAAACCGCTTCTCGCAGGCACGATGAGTGACCCCCGCCAGCGACAGTGGATTCGCGGCCTCGTCGTCGCCATCAGCGCCGCGGCGTACTACTTCGCGGTCTTCTCGGAGGTGGGCATCGTGGCGCTGCTGCTCGGCGCCTACGGCGGGGTGGCGCAGATTTTCCCGCTCGTCTTTGCCGCTTTCTACTGGCCGCGGGCCACTGGGGCCGGGGCCCTGTCGGGCCTTCTTACCGGCATCGGGGTGAACACCTTGTTCCTGGTCGCGCCGCACCTCCGCCCCCTGCCGCTGCACGAAGGGATGTACGGCCTCGTGGCCAACGTGGCAGTCTTCGTCGCGGTGAGCCTCTGCACCGCTTCCCACGATCGCGACCGCCTCGCGGTGTACATGGGTCCGAGTCGACGCGTGCCCGAGCCGACCTCCTGACTGCTCATCGAAGCTATCACTGGCGTGGAGTTTGCCTCTCTCGGCTCTAACAGACAGGTTTCCGTCACTCCGACGCTTCTCCTCATCCAACCCCTTTAGCTTATGCACCGCCTTTGCTTCGGCTTCCTCCTCGGCTTCGCCCTGTTTGCGTCCCCGGCTCAGGCGCAGGATGACCTCGGCGATGCCCTCGAGACCGTAGGCCAGCAATACGCCGATGGCTATACGCAACCCGTAACCGATGCCCTCGGGGCCAACCTGAACGCCGGTCTCTTCCGGACCGCGGAGGTCGGAGGGGAGGGGATTCTGCCAGTGATTGACATCTACGTAGGCGTAGCGGGAATGGGCGCACTCACGGCCGGGTTGGATGATTCCTTTCGGCTCGCCGACGACCGGGTCCAGACGGAAAACGACCGGACACTCCGGATCGAATATCCGAACACGGACCTCCCTACCGCTTTCGGAGAAAACGAGTCCCCTGGAAGGGCCGACATCATTGACCAGGAAACCGGAATGAAAGTGGACGAGGCCCCTCTCCCGTCTTCTTTGATCGATACTCCAATTGCTCCCCTAGGTGTGCCGCAAGTTGGGGTCGGGACCGTATTGGGGACCGACGCGCAGCTTCGCTACCTCCCGGAAACCAACATCAGCAGTTACGGCTCGGTTTCCCTCTTCGGCCTGTCTGTGCGCCACAGCCTGAGCCAGTACATCCCCCTCTCGCCCGTCAATGTTGCCGTGCAGGGCACGTGGCAGAGTCTTGCGCTCTCAGGCAGCGAGGAGAGCCGGAATCCCGACGAGATCGTGGACGCGTCTGGGTGGGCCCTGAACGCGCAGGCGAGCAAAGACATTCCGGTGCTCCCCATCACGTTCTACGGTGGCGTGCAGTACGAGCAGTTTGGGGTCGACGTCAACTACACGTTCACGACCAATGGTGAAAACTCTACCATCGCGTTCGATCAGGACGCCGCCAACAGCGTCCGCGCCCTGGCCGGGGTGTCGGTCACACTGGCCGTGATCCAACTCAACGTTGACTACGCCCTGGGCTCGGCCAACACGGTCAGCGTCGGGGCCGGGCTTGCCCTGTAAGAGGGATCCAGACTCGTCGCGGACGGGCAGGGACCACGTTGCTCGGGAAGAAACGCATCGGGATGCGCGATGGACGAAACGTGATCTCTCACGCATCACTCCTCATGGCATCACGTCACGATGCTGCCTGCGCCGCGACGCTTTTCTCCTCGTACTCCGGCGCAATCACCGTGTCGTACTGCTCCATAGCGTCCTCGACAACGCTCTTGGCCCGGCCCGGCCCAAAGAAGTCCTGCACCCGCACCGTCTTGTTTTCGAGGGCCTTGTAGTCCTGGAAAAAGCGGCGGAGCTCGCGGAGGCGGTGATCGGGAAGCTCCTTGATGTGCCAGTAGTCATTGAAGGCCGGATCGTCCACGTGGACGCAGATGATCTTCGCGTCTTCCTCGTTGTCGTCGAGCATGCTCATGAGCCCGATGGGACGGGCGCGGAGAATGCTTAGCGGATTGACGGCCCCCTGAACCAGCACGAGCACGTCGAGCGGGTCGTCGTCATCTGCGTAGGAGCGTGGGATGAAGCCGTAGTTGGCCGGGTAGACGACCGAGGAGTAGAGTATCCGGTCCACCCGCAGCAGACCGCTCTCCTTATCGAGCTCATACTTCACCTTGCACCCCTGTGGGATTTCGATGATGGAGTTGAAGACTTCGGGGGCGTCAGGGCCTACGTCGATGTCATGCCAGGGATGGCTCATGAGGACCTCACGGGTGGGTTATTGCGGAAGAATCGTTATTGCGAAGAAAAATCAAGTCGGCACCCTATTCTCCTACGAAAGTTCGCAGTGCGTACTTCGGTAGTACGCAAGGTAGTACTAAATACGCAATACAAAATACGCAATTCAAACGACAGCGAGCAGCAGGTTCTGGGAAGGGTTCCGTTCACGCGAACGGGTCATGCGCCCCCCACTGAGTCGGTCTGGGGCGATTCCTTCAGGTGCTGCGACGGATCGAAGGAGCGTTCCGTGCCAAGCCACACCGCCAGGGCGGCACTCGTGACGTGTGTCGCCTCAGGATCGAATGAGGGTCCCGGGGTAGAGGCCCCGAGGGCCTCGATGTTGCCCTCGGCCTCGTCGAGTTGCTCCGCGAGCGCCTGTACCTCGCGTGCCAGCCGGGACGCTGTTTCGGTCGTATGGCTCTCGATCGCAACCTTCCCCTCCCAGTGGAGGTCGGCAATCGTGCGCACGGCGTCAATGCCCCCAAGGTGAACGCCCAGTTCGTCGGGGTCTCCGGCCGCCACGCCCGACCCTTCGGTGAGCGTGGCCGCCACAGGATCCATCCCTCGATTTTCGAGCGCGTCAACGAGGGCCTGACCGAACGTGGTATTTCGGTTGACGATGAGGCTCGTTCGGCCAATGTAGGGTTGCTCTGCAACGAGGCCCTGTAGGTGGTCGGCACGATCGTCGGCCGAGGCCGCGTCGGTGTGATGCCGGATATGATCGAGTCGATAGGTCGCCTCGTCGCCGTTCCCCTCCGTTGATTTTTCAAATAGCGCATGCGTGACGCCGGGGGAATCTCCCTCACCGGCCGGAGCAACGTCGACACCGAGAAAAAAGGCGTGGGACATAGTGGGCGGAGAACTGGTGAGCAAAGCACGAGAAGGCTGGGCCCATACGGATGCACCTCTCTGCCTGCTCGTTCCGTCGTGCGGCCCAGGTCCTCCGATGCCTTGCAAATTCACACCGGTCTATCCGCAACGGCACAGTACTGAACGCTGAAGTACGACCGGTCGTCCGTCCACACCCTGTCGACCCGGAACCCGGCCGCTCCCGCCAGCGCGGCAAAACCGTCGAGCGTGTACTTGTGAGACTCCTCGGTGTGGATGGTTTCTCCCTGTTCGAACGAAAAGCGCTTCCCCGCCACGGTTACAGTCTGGGCTTTGGTGCTCCGCAGGTGACTCTCGATGCATCCGCGTTCTTTGTTCCAGCGAACCCGATGCTCAAAGGCATCGAGGTCGAAGGTGGCGTCGAGCTCCCGATTCATGCGGCGGAGCAGGTTTTCATTGAAGGCTGCTGTCACCCCCTCTGAATCGTCGTAGGCTGACTTGAGCACGTCCACATCCTTTTTCAAATCGACGCCGATCAGCAGGCCGCCGTCGGGCGCGACCGTATCGGCGATCTGACTCAAAAAGGCACGGGCCTCGTCCCGCCGGAAGTTGCCGATCGTGGAGCCGGGGTAGTAGCCAACGGTGCAGGTGGACGGGGGCGAAGGCTCGGGGAGGTCGAACGCCGTCGTGTAGTCGGCACAGACCGGCTGAATGGGAATCGAGGGATAGTCCTCGGCGAGGTCATTGGCACTCTCTACGAGATGCTCCTTCGAAATGTCGACCGGCACGTACGACGCGAGGTCATCTAGGTGATCGAGCAGGATTCGGGTCTTGAGGCTGCTCCCGCTGCCGTACTCCACGAGCCGCACCTGAGGGCCGACGGCGTCGGTCATGGCCTCGACATTTCGCTGCATGATGCCGATCTCGGTGCGCGTGGGGTAGTACTCGTCGAGCTCACAGATCTTGTCGAAGAGCTTCGATCCGCGCGCGTCGTACAAAAACTTCGAGGGGATCTGCTTCTGAGTCTTCTGAAGACCGGATAGTACCGCCTCCCGAAACGACTCTGTGGCGGGCGCTTGGTCGAGCACGGGACGGACGCTAGCGGGAGTAGGCATACACCTGGATCGGCGATGAAGAGGCGACGGACGACAAGACTACGTCCCGGAGGCCTCCGCGCTGGGATTCGTCTGGGACGGGTCGTGTGACGATGTGCCCAACAAACAGGGCGACATCCCTGGAAGTCAAGCCGTTCCGGGCCTGCGCCGAAGCTTATTGGAAATGTTACAGGCCTTCCCGCCGGGGCGACATAGAGGCGTCCTCATGCCCCCAGGTCGGCGAGGGGATCCGGATGGAGAAACTGGTACCCGCACCGCTCCTTCACTTTCTGGTTGTCCACGACCTTGCCTGTGGTCGGGTCCGTGTCGTCGAAGGTGGGGGGCTCAAGCCCAAGCATCTCCGCCGCACGGGTGTAGACGGCGCGGCGCGGGGGATGGGTGTCGGCGCAGGCGTTGAAGACCTCGCCGCGCACGTCTTGCCCCAGCAGGGTGAGGAGCAGGGCCACGCAGTCGTCCCGGTGGATGAGATTGACCGGCGCCTCGGGCCGCCCCACGTTCGTCCGTCCTGCGAGGAAGCGACCGGGATGCCGATCGTCCCCGTACAGTCCTCCAAACCGCACAATCGTGGTGGCGAAGGCCGGGTCGTCCATCAGGCGCGCCTCGGCGGCCAGCACTGCCCGCCCAGTGGAGCGGCGAGGGCCCGGCAGTGCGTCCGGGTTCCCGGGTGGCTGATCGGCCTCCGTCACGGTCCGCTCCACGTTCGGATACACACCCGTCGAGCTTGCAAAGAGGATCCATTCAACGCTGCCTTCCGCGGCGGCCGTGCACACCGCGTCGATCTGGCGACGATGACGCTCCTGAACGTCGTCGGCGTCTCGGGGCGGGGGGACGTTTAGCACGAGGATCGGGGAGGCGAAGAACGATGCCGTGTCTTCCCCGGACAGGTCGGGGTGGAGGGTTAGAAGATACGGGTCGATGCCTTCCGCCCGTAGCGGTTCGACCTTTTCAGGGGTCGTCGTGGAACCGCGGACGGTCCCATCGCGGGCGGCGAGGCGCTGGCCGAGCGGGCGGCTGAGCCATCCACAGCCGAGGATGCTAACGTCAGTGTCAATCGCTTCGCCCATGGCGTGTGATGTGTAGAACCGATACTCGCCC
>PXTN01000028.1 GCA_003022565.1 Bacteroidetes bacterium QS_3_64_15
GATGAACTCCGAACTGAAGCGTGAAGACAAGCCGGAGGTCGAGGTCCGCGAGGCACGGCCCGCCGTGGGCGAGCCCGTGTTGCTCGGCATCACGAAGGCCTCCCTGGCCACGGACTCGATGATCTCAGCGGCCTCGTTCCAAGAGACGACGAAGGTGCTCACGAACTCGTCCATCCGCGCCCGGACGGATCCGTTGGAGGGCCTCAAGGAGAATGTCGTCGTGGGTCACTCCATCCCGGCCGGCACGGGGCAGCGCGAGTACCGCAACCTCGTGGTGGGCTCGAAGTCCGAGCTCGAGGAGCTGCAGGCCGCGGTCGGCGGCGACGGCGAAGCGCCCACAGGCGATGGGGCTGCAGGCGATGGAGCGCCGAGCGAGGAAGACGTGGAGCAGATCGAAGCCTCCGGCTCCGAGAACTAAATCGGTTAACCCAGCGCGATCTGACCTCCGCCCCGGCCGCGCCGCTCCGGCGTGCCGGGGCGGTAGTGTTTGGGACCGAGGCTCCCGTGCTCTGAAGAACGACCGCCGACCCCGATGTCCCTCTCTCTTCTTTCGGTCAGGGACGGATGGATGGCGCTGGCGGCCCTGGCCGGACTCGGGGCACTGGTGGGATTGGGGGAAGTGCTGCGCGCCCGAGGCGTGGCGGACCGTACCACGCGTCGCCTCGTCCACGTGGGCGTGAGTCTCTTCGTGGCGGCGACGCCATTCCTCTTCGCGAGGTCGCTTCCCGTCTATGGACTCGCCGCCGTCTTCACGCTTATCAATGCCAGGGTCCTCTATAGGCGCAGTTGGCCAAGCATCCATGAAGCGCGGTCCGACAGTTGGGGCACCGTTGCCCTTCCCCTCTCCGTCCTGCCCGCCCTAGCGGCTACCTGGTCCGTGACCCCGGACCGCCTCCTTGCGTTTCAAACCGCCTATCTCGTTCTTGCCCTGGCCGATCCCGCCGCGTCATGGGTCGGAGAGGGGAACAGTCCCGAGTCCCGATCACAGGGGAGCACGGTCGCGGGGAGTTTGACCTTCGCAGGGATCACGTTTATCCTCACCGCCTCGGTGCTCGCGGCCGGCGTTGGGAAGCCCGGAGTGCTTATCGCAGGGATCGCCGCGGGGACGACGCTGGTTGCAACACTGGTCGAAGCCGTTAGCCATCGCGGGTGGGATAATCTTTTCGTCGTGGCCGCCGTCATTCTCCCACTGGTGCCGATCCAGGAGCAGGCCCTGGAGCTTGTGCACATCGGCGTCGCTCTCGTAGCGGGGACGGCCTTCGGTGGGCTCGCCTACGCTGCGAACGCGCTCGATGAACGTGGCGCTGCGACGGGCGGCCTCTTTGCGGCCTCGCTCGTAGGGCTCGGGGGATGGCCGTGGATCGTGCCGGGGATCGTCTTTTTCGGCCTCTCGAGCGCGCTCACGAGCATCGATTGGAGAGATCTGTCGCTCTCGGGCGAGTCGCCCCGCCGCACCCAGGTCCAGGTGCTGGCCAACGGGGGAGTGGCATGGGCGGCGCTCGCTGGAGCCGCCGTTGTACCCGGACTCTGTGCTTGGAGCTACGCAGTCTTCGTCGGATCCCTTGCTGCCGCCGCAGCCGACACCTGGGCAACGGAGCTTGGTCGCTGGTCGCCGTCGCCGCCGTGGTCGCTGCGGGACGGCAAGCGGGTGCCCACGGGGACCTCGGGCGCCGTTTCGGTTGTGGGCACCAGCGCGGCTCTGCTCGGTGCGGCTAGCGTCGTGGGACCGGCTCTTTTGGTAAACGGTCCCTTGGCGGGATCGACGCCTCAGAACGCGACGCTCCTCCTTGGGGCCGGGATGCTGGGCATGGGAGCCGACAGCCTGGCCGGGGCCTTTCTCCAGGCGCACTACCGGGCCTCGTCGGGGCGCCTGGTCGAGACGCCCCCTTCCGACAAGGCCGCTCCAGTTCAGGGCTGGGCCGGAATCGGAAATAACGCTGTGAACTTCATCGGCACGGCCGTGGGAGCTCTGGTCGCGGTCGCGGGGACCACTCTCGTCGGATAGCCGGCGGAAAACGATGTGGACTGGCTGTAGTGAGGAGCGTCTTCCCCGTCGGCTGTGGGTCCCGTTGCCGAAGGGGTTGTGGAGGAGCGGGATGAGCCTTTAGTTTAGGCGTGGCGACCATCGTATGGCAGCGCCCGTCGTGTTCTCCGCCCAATCGGATCTGCTTATGCCCTGGTACAAGAAGCTCCACTGGCAAATCATCATCGGCCTCGTATTGGGCCTCATCTACGGGGTCATTGCCGCGTCTGCCGGATGGGGACAGTTCACCAGTGACTGGATTGCGCCGTTCGGGACCATCTTCCTAAACCTGCTCCAGCTCATCGCGGTCCCCCTGATCCTCGCATCGCTGATCGTGGGCGTCGCGTCGCTTGGGGATCTCGAACAGCTGTCTCGCATCGGGGGAAAGACGCTCGGCATCTACGTCGTGACCACCACGATTGCGCTCGTGCTGGGGCTGGTGTTGGTCAACACCCTTCAGCCCGGCAAGACGGTGCCCCAGGAAATGCGCGCCCAGTTGGAGCAGACCTACCAGGGCGACATCGAGGAGAGTGAAGAGATTGCGAAGCAGGCTGAGGGGCGAGGACCTCTCCAGCCGCTCGTCAACATGGTGCCGTCCAACTTCTTTGATTCGGCCTCGGACAACTCGAACATGCTCCAGGTCGTCTTCGTCGCCATCTTCTTCGGGATCGGACTGCTGCTGCTCCCGGAGGAGGACTCGGAGCCGCTGCTCACCTTGTTTGAAAGCTTATTCGAGCTAATCATCAAGGCCGTTGAAATGATCATGCTCATGGCCCCGGTCGGGGTGTTTGGACTTCTGGCCGAGGCGATTACCTCAATCGCGGCCGGCAGCCCGGCGGACCTCGCCAGCCTGCTGGGGGCCCTCGGATTTTACTGCGCAACGGTGGTGATTGGCCTCGGAATCATGGTGTTTGCGGTCTATCCCATGTTCATGTCCCTCTTCACCGACATCTCGGTCCGAGAGTACTTTCTCGCGATTTCCCCTGCACAGCTCGTCGCGTTTTCGACGTCCTCGAGCGGAGCCACGCTTCCGGTGACCATGGAGGTGTCGGAGAAGAATCTTGGAGTTTCCGAAGAGGTGTCGTCCTTCGTCCTGCCCCTGGGCGCGACCATCAACATGGACGGCACGGCCCTTTATCAGGCCGTCTCGGCCGTCTTTATTGCGCAGGTTCTGGGCATCGGCCTCGCCTTTACGCAGCAACTGAACATCGTCCTAATCGCCGTTCTGGCCTCCATCGGGACCGCAGCGGTGCCGAGCGCAGGCATCGTCATGCTGGTCGTCATTCTCGAATCCATCGGCGTACCGAGCGCCGGCCTGGCCCTCATCCTGGGCGTGGACCGGCCGCTCGACATGCTGCGAACGACCAACAATGTGACCGGCGACACGATGGTCGCCTCCGTCGTGGCGACGACCGAGAATCAGCTGAAGTTCCCCACGGACGGGGCCAGCGTGGCGACTGCCGACGTGCAGGGCTCTGTTCGGGAGGAGCCTGTGGGGTAGGGAGGAGCCTAGGAAAAAATCCGGTCACGTCTGGAGCCGCGGCCCAGTGACGGGGAAAATGTCCCACCGCATTTCGTTTGTCGGGTGCGAACAGGCGTGAACCTTCTCCAATTCCCTGATGGCAAACCTTGTCTTGGACCGCGTCCAGCCCCTCAACGACCGAGGGCTTCGCGCGGAGGGCCGCTACGTCCTGTACTGGATGCAGCAGTCCCAGCGGGCGCGTCACAACCCGGCCCTGGAGCGGGCCCTCCGGCACGCGAACGCGGAGGGACTTCCGCTGCTCGTCGTCTTTGGGCTCATGGACGACTACCCGGAGGCCAATCTCCGCCATTACACCTTCATGCTCGAAGGCCTGCGCGAGACCGAGCAGCGGCTCGCGGACCGGGGGCTCCAGATGGTGGTCCGCCACGGCGCCCCCGACGCCGTAGCCCTGCAATACGCGGAGGAAGCCGCCGTCCTCGTTACCGACCGTGGATATCTCCGGCACCAAAAGCAGTGGCGCTCCCGCGTAGCGGCCGAGGCACCGTGCCGGGTCGAACAGGTGGAGGGCGACGTGGTGGTGCCCGTAGAGACCGCGACGGACAAGGCGGAGTATGCCGCCCGGACCATCCGTCCCAAGATTCACGAGCACCTGGAGCGGTGCCTGCAGCTGCCGGATCCGGCGCCCGTGGAGGCGTCCTCGCTCGACCTGGACGTGGAGGCGGGGCTATCTCCCCTTGACGACGTAGAGGCTGTCACCGACCGGCTGGATCTCGACCGAAGTGTCGGTCCGGTGTCCAACTTGTACCCCGGCGGCGCATCCGAAGCCGAGCAGATTCTGGACCGCTTTCTCGGAGAGCATCTGGACGGCTACGATGGGAACCGCAATCAGGTACAGACCAGGGCGGTTTCCCACATGAGCAAGTACCTCCACTTCGGGCAGATTTCCCCCGTGTGGCTCGCCCAACAGGTGCGGAGCGCCGACGGCCCGGACTCGGACATCGAATCCTACATCGAAGAGCTCGTCGTCCGGCGCGAGCTTGCGATGAACCACGTCCACTTCCGACCGGACACCTACGACGCGTACGAGTGCCTGCCGGAGTGGGCCCGGGAAAGCCTCGCCGAGCACGCGGACGACGAGCGCGAGCACGCCTACGGCCGTGCCGAGTTGGAGCAAGGGGAAACCCACGACCCCTACTGGAATGCGGCCATGAAGGAGATGCGGGAGACCGGATACATGCACAATTACATGCGGATGTACTGGGGCAAGAAAATTCTGGAGTGGTCCCCCAATCCGCAGACGGCCTTCGACCGCACGCTTCATCTCAACAACACGTATTTCCTCGACGGCCGCGATCCCAACTCGTTCGCGAACGTAGCGTGGATTTTTGGCCTCCACGACCGGGGCTGGAAGGAGCGTCCCGTCTACGGCAAAGTGCGCTACATGAGTCAAGGCGGCCTCGAACGAAAGGCTGATCCAGATGCCTACGTCGAGAAGGTCGACCGTCTGGCCGCAGATGCACAGTCTCCGTAAGTCTTCTCTCGCGCAACCCCCGAAGCTCGTGAACGACGAAACGAAAGAAACCCTCTTCCCCCTCACATTTGCGGGTGCTGCCTTCTTTTACTCCTGGGCCATCGTGTCTCTGTGGATCGGGCCCTCCTGGGCCCTCTCTGGGCCAA
The DNA here is from genome assembly GCA_003022565.1 of Bacteroidetes bacterium QS_3_64_15. Taxonomy (GTDB): domain Bacteria; phylum Bacteroidota; class Rhodothermia; order Rhodothermales; family Salinibacteraceae; genus Salinibacter. The sequence goes on from PXTN01000028.1 coordinate 5,184, forward strand.
GATACCTGATCGTGGGCGTGATCCCCGCGTTCTTGGGCGTAGTGTGCACGGTGTTTGCCCTTGCGCTTCACATGGAGATCCAGGAGAGCGACTCAACGAACCGAGATGATTTCTGGAGCTAAGACCGCTCTCAGATCGAATGTCGGCCCGTAACTGGGGGTGGTGCCGTAGATGAAGGTGGTGCGTAGATGAAGAAGGCACGTCCAATCATCAACCTGAAGAGGTCCAACGTTGAGGAAGGACGTTGACGGGCGCCGAGTCCACGCTCACTCGAGTGACAGGCCGATTGCAGAAGGGGAGAAGTGAAGTACATGCCCGCAGTATTTACACACTACGCTGATTCTGGACTCGGGCGGTGCGTCCTCGTCATCGGTGGAAAAGACCGTAATCTCTTCCTGAACCACCATGTTTGAGGCCCCACAGATGGGGCACTGCGGCGGCTGGGCGCGGGACCGAAGGTGGTTGGCAACCGCGCGTTGCTGGTCGGGGGTGAGGGGCATGGAGCGCGAGGAAGATGAAAGGAACGAAGGGGCGTCGAGTGATGACAGGCCTTCAGGAGTTGCCGTGTCGACGACACGAGACGATGGCTTTCGCCGTTCCTGATCCGGGATCCTGTCATTTGGGCAGGACCAGGGGCTTGGCATCCTTTTGGCATTAGGTATGAGCGCATGCGCCGGGAAGTTGGCGCGCCGAGGAGATGTTTGAACGTTTTCGCTCCGTTGGCCCACACAGTTTTCTTCTGGTATGGTCGCCCAGCAGCATTATCAGCGCCTGAAGCACCTTTATGCGGCCGCCCCGGCGGAAGATGCGACGGGACCGGTGGACATCTCGTACGGGTACGCCGAGATCGTCGGCACCGTCGAGGGACGCCCGGCCGACAGCCTGGTAAACCGGGTGCCCCACCAACGGCTCCTTGCGGACGCTGCGTCCCTGGCGGCCGGCTCCGTAGAGAAGGAGGGACTCCTTGCGATGGACCGGTTCAACCTTAGTGTGAACCGGCCCGACTATCGGGGGGGCGTCCGCGCTACTGCGGAAGTGGTGCTCGCTGAGCCCCCGCGCTACCACGTCCGCGCGAGGGTGCTGAACGAGGATGGGCAGGAACTGGCAGAGGCCTTGGCGTTCTTTGAGCCGAGCGGGAAGGACCTCCCGCCCGACCCGACGCCTGAGGCTGACGACGAAGACACGGTCACACCGCCCCCGGCCCCGTTCATGCCCGTGCACGTGACCCGGCACGGCTCCGTGTGCCTGAACTGACGGACATGGAGCAGACGCTCCGTGTCCGAACGTGCATCTCCCGACGTTTCCTCAGATCACGTCCAGGTAGGAATCGGCGAGGGCCGAGTGGCTCTCCTCTCGGGGTAGGGCTCAGTCCCGCGCCCCTCAGAAATGATGGGACGTGGCGAGAGTCGGTGCAAACTGGCGTTTCGGCCGTCTTCGTTATACGCGTCCTGCTCGTCGCCCCATGGTCTCGAACTGGTCCATTTGGCAGCGTCTGCTCGGAGGCAGTGCGTTCGTGCTCGTTCTCCTGCTCGGCGTGGTCGGCGCATGGACGTGGCAGGTTGAGAGTCGCCAACTGGAGACCGAACCGGTGGACCTGCGTGTCCCCGCGGAGGCGCCCCAGCGTCTCGCCCAGGCCCTCCGGGCGAAGACCCTCACGAACCGGGACCCCGCTCAGCTCGACTCGTCCGCGTTTCGGAGTCTCTATGACCACTTCCGAGAGGCATTTCCCCGGGTCCACGCGACCCTCGACGTAGACACTGTCAACGGATTGAGTCGGCTGTACACGTGGGAAGGACGCACCCCGTCGCTCGCGCCGGTGGTCCTCATGGCCCACGTCGACGTGGTGCCCGTCGAGGACCCGTCCGGGTGGCCGCACCCGCCGTTTGCGGGACGCATCGCTGGAGATCACGTGTGGGGACGCGGGGCCCTCGACGACAAGGCGAGCGCTGTTGGCATCCTGGAGGCCATCGAGACGCTCCTGAAGCGGGGCGTGACCCCGCGCCGGACCGTGTACGTGGCGCTGGGGCACGACGAAGAGGTGGGCGGTCGCCGGGGGGCACGCGCCATGGCGGAGCGCATCACGGCGGACGGCGTGTCCCCGGCGCTCGTATTAGACGAGGGAGGGGCCATCACCCGGGACGCTCTTCCGGGCCTGCACGATCCCCTCGCGGTCGTGGGGGTGGCGGGGAAGGGATACCTGAGTCTTGAACTGACCACCGAGGGGCCGGGCGGCCACTCGTCCGTCCCACCCAAGCAGACCAGCATCGAGGTGCTGAACGAGGCCCTCTCTCGCTTGCGCACCAGTCCGCTGCCCTCCCGTCTCTCGGGCGTTGCGGGGACAATGTTTGACTACCTCGCGCCGGAGATGGATCTTCCGATGCGGACGGTCCTGGCCAACCGGTGGCTCTCGGCGCCCGCGCTCCGGTGGATTCTAAACCGGCGCCCTGCCACCCGCGCTGCGGTTCGCACGACCACCGTGCCCACCCGACTCCAGGCGGGCGTCAAGGACAACGTGATCCCCACCACCGCCCGCGCCACGGGGAACTTTCGAATTTTGCCGAGCCAGTCCGTCGAGTACGTGATCGGTCACGTCCGCTCGACCCTGGAGGGGCTTCCCGTCCAGATCGAGCCCGTCCAGGCCAACGAGCCTCCGGCCGTATCCGGCGTCGACACACCGGCATTTCGAATGGTCCAGCGGACGGTGGGACAGGTGACGGCGGATTCGGTCGTGGTGGCTCCCTACCTGGTCCCCGGCCGCACCGACAGTGACTACTACGCCGATGATAGCGACGCCGTGTATCGCTTCGTCCCGTATCGGCTTACCCCCGAGGACCGAAGCCGCATCCATGGGCCCAATGAGCGTATTGCAGTGGATGACTACCGGACGGTTGTACAGTTCTATATGCGAGTAATTCGCAACGCAGATCGCCTGCCCACGAACGCAGGGACGATGGCGACCGACAAAGAATGACCGTGCTCATAGGCGTTCAGGACGCGGGGAGCGGAAGACGCGGGAACGCACTCTGCATTTACCGCGTCCCGCTCTCCGTATCTCGTATCTCTGCACCATCGAAGGCATTCGGAGCGTGTTCTGAGGAAGCAGTTTCGTGTAGATCCGTTCTCATACGTCGACATACAACGTCCACACAGCTCCCATCAGGTAGCGTTCACCCTTCCGTCATGCTTCAATCCGCCTCGCTTCGCTCCGTCGCTGTGCCCTGTCGGGTCCTTGGTCTGTTCATGGTTGTGTTGAGCGTCGGCCCGACGGCGCAGGCACAGCCGACGCCGGAGGTCGATGCCGTCCGCTCGGTCCTCCAGCGCGCCGTGAACAACACGATCAACGCAGCTCCGTACACCGGGGCCTTCTGGGGGATCGAAGTCACCAATCTGCGCACCGGTCGGCGCCTCTTCCGGCACAACTCGGACCACCTGTTCACCCCTGCCTCCAACATGAAGCTCCTCACCACGGCGGCGGCACTGCGACGGCTGGATCCAGCCTACCGCTACGAGACGACACTCTACGTCGACGGACCCGTCCGCAACGGGGTACTTCATGGAAACCTCATTGTGCGGGGCAGTGGCGATCCGACCCTGGGCGGATACGAGCAGCGCGGGACCTCAACCGCCGTGTTTCGGGACTGGGCCGATTCCCTGAGGGCCGCAGGGATTTCCCGCATTCAGGGCGACATTATCGGAGACGACGACCCGTTCAGCGACGTCCCGCTGGGAGAGGGGTGGAGCTGGAATGACGTGCCGTTTTACTACGCCGCGGAGACCAACGGGCTTGTGTTCAACACCAATACGATCGATGTGGAGGTGACCGGGCGCCGGCCCGGAGCCTCCGGGCGGATCACCTGGAGCCCCTTCGAGACCGACTTCGTCCGCATCCGCAATCAAACCCAGACGGTTCCCCGAGATTCGTCCTCAGACGAGGACTACGACCGACCCTTCGGAGAAAATACGTTTACGATCCGCTCCCGCATTCATCCAAACGAGATCCAGGAGGAGACCCTCACGATCACCGAACCCACCCGCTACTTTACCCACGTCTTGCGGGAAGTGCTTCTTCAGGAGGGCATCTCCGTGGGCGGGCGGGGCGTCGACGTGGATGAGATGCCCATCGAACCGCACTACGAGGCGGATTCGGTCCAACAGGTGGGAAGCTATCGGTCGCCCCCGCTCCGGCAGATCGTGCGCACAACCAATCGCGTAAGCCAGAATCTATACGCCGAGCAGCTGCTCCAGACGCTCGCCGTCGTGGACCCACCCGATACGACGACCGACGATCTGACCGAGGGATCGGCCGCCCTGGGCGCGTTGGCGGTGCAATCGGAGCTGGCGGAGGTCGGCGTGGACACCAGTCGCGTACAGCTTGTGGACGGGTCCGGCCTTTCGCGCAAAAACTACCTGAGTCCTCGCGGCATGACCCGTCTGCTGCGGCACATGTGGAGCGACGCAGAGCCGGGCCTCCGCTCAGCATTTTACAACTCCCTGCCCACCGGAGGGGAGGAGGGGACCCTCGAATACCGGTACCGGAATGGGGCTGCGGCCCGGGGAAATGTGCGGGCCAAAACCGGGACCCTCTCCGGCGCGAGCGCCCTCAGCGGATACGTGCGGACCGCGCAGGACACGCCGCTCTCCTTCGTGATCTTCTGCAACCACCACATGGCCGAGACCGACGCGGTCCGTGCAGCTCAGGACGCGATTGTGAATACCTTGGCTCAACTCCCCCTGTAGTGCGCGCTTCGGATCGAGTGTTTCGTATTGCGTATTTCATATCCCAGGGAAGCTCTCACGCGCTACGCAATACGCACTACGCAATACGAAATACGCACTACCCGAATAGCAGCTGCACCATGTAGACGGACGCGAGAAATCCGACGAAGTCCGCAAACAGCCCGGCGGGCACAGCGTGGCGAGTCTCGCGAATGTTGACGGCGCCAAAGTAGACCGCGATAACATAAAACGTCGTTTCCGTGGAGCCGAACATGGTTGCGGCCATTTTGACCACCAGGGAGTCCTCGCCGTACTGGTTGATCATGTCGGCCACGAGCCCGGCCGAGCCCGAGCCCGTGAGGGGACGCACGATGCCCATCGGCAGCACCTCGGCCGGCACGCCAATCAGGCCCAAGACCGGATCAAGAAGATCCACCAGGTAGTCCATGGCCCCGGACGCCCGAAACATGCCGATGGCGAACAGGATGGCGATGAGGTACGGGATGATGGTGACCGCCACGTCGAATCCTTCTTTGGCCCCTTCCACGAACACCTCGTAGACGCGGACGCCTTTGATAAGGCCGTAAAGCGGGAAGCCCACGATGAGCGTAGGCAGCACGAAGGCCGACAGGACGCTGACGACCGAGCGAATGGTTTCAATCATGGGGGGAAGATGTTGGGTATGCAAGGAAGCGGGCAGGGCGTAGAGCCGTCCCGCCGGGACGGCTTATTGGCAGCGTAGATGGTTGTTATCGTCAGATCTCCCGTTCGTCGGCATCAGATGTCTCATCAGCACTGTCTTCTGCGTCGGCGTTGCGGTGCGGGGCGGTGGCCCGGAAGTAAGGCACCTGGTGGAGGGCCAGGGTGCCGAGGATGCCCGCCACCGTAGAGCAGAGCGTCGCCAGGGTGATGGAGAAAAAGAGTTGGTTGACCTGAAGCCCCATGATGGACACGAGAAGGGCCGGGGGGACAAGTTGGACGCTTGAGGTGTTGAGCGCGAGGAGCATCACCATATCGTCGCTCGCCGTGTCGTCCGCGGGATTGAGGCTCTGCAAGTCCTCCATGGCCTTGATGCCCAGCGGTGTGGCCGCGTTGCCCAGGCCGAACACATTGGCCAGGAGGTTGAGGCTGATGTTGGCGAGGGCCGGGTGATCCTCCGGCACGTTGGGAAAGAGCGGGTTCAAGAGGGGCTGGACCACCCCCGTCAGCGCCTCGATGAGACCGGCCTCCTCCCCGATCTTGACGAGGCCTAGCATGAGCCCGAGGACCCCGATCAGGCTGAGGGCGAGTGACGCTGCGGTCTCGGCGAAATCAAGGGCGGCCTGCGCGATGCTACGCAGTTTGCGGAAGCGGACGGGTTCGAATTGTACGGCCGCTTCCAGCTGAGGGGTGCCCGGTGAGGCCGACGGAGCAGTCGTGAGGATGCCCCGGAGCGCCGGATTGTCGTCGGTGGCATGGTACGACTCGATGGTGGCCAGCGGCTCCGGGAACGAGGCGTCCGGGTCGAACTCGACCTTTCTCCCTTCCTCGGTTTGCACCAGCCGACCGGCGTACGACGACTCCGGCACCGCGTCCGTCCCGAACATCTCCCGGTACCTCGCCGAGTCGATCCGAATCTCGACCGGCTGCCGCCGCGCCTCCGGCGTGTACCCGTCGGGAAACTCAAGCGTGACCGGGAGGGCCTGATCGTTCCGGAACCGATTCTCGGCCAGCTCCTGGGTGTCCACGGTGAGGGCGAAGAGCAGGCTCCCGATGATGAGCCCGCTCCAGATGTAATTGAGCATGACAGTCCAGGGTCACTTCACAGAGACCAAGTGCCCCACATCATACAGACTGCCGGCCGGAAGAAAAACGGGACGGGTCTGCGGGGGAACGGGCGAGAGAGGGAATGAGAGCGTGGGGGGTGAGGGACGCAGAGACCCCCACAGGCTCAGACGCCCATACGCACATCCGAACCCGAGAAGCGGAGCCGTTTGCGCAGTGTCCCTCCAGTGGGGACCCAGCCCTCACCTCTTCTCGGACGCGTTCAGTGCCCCGCTGATCTGATCGACCCCTGCCCGAATATCGGCCTCGTCGACGGCAGCGTACCCCAGCACGAGCCCGTCGCGGTCGAGCGAGCGCTGGGAGTAAAACGAGAGCGGCGGCGCCACCACCTCGCGCTCCTGAAGAGCTGAGGACACGGCTTGATCGTCGAGGTCGTTCTGGAGAAAGACAGTCAAGTGCAAGCCGGCTTCGTCGGAACTGACGTCCAGCTGATCGCCCATCTCCGCCTCCAGTGCCTCGATGAGGATCGACTGCCGCTCGGCATAGAGCGTGCGCATCCGTCGCAAGTGGCGTTCGAAGTGGCCTTCTTCGAGGAAGTCGGTCACGACCATCTGGGGGGCCAGGGGCGGGCATCGTTCCAGCAGGGACTTGGCGGCGGCAAAGGACTCGACCAGGGACTCGGGCACCACGAGGTAGCCGAGGCGGAGAGCGGGGAACAGCACCTTGCTAAAGGAGCCGACGTAGATGACCCGGCCCGCATCGTCGAGCCCCTGGAGGGCGGCGATGGGACGCCCTTCGTACCGGTACTCGCTGTCGTAGTCGTCCTCCAGAATCCACGCCTCCGAGCGTTCAGCCCAGTCCAGCAGCGCCAGCCGCCGGGGCAGGCTCATCGTCATGCCGAGGGGATACTGATGCGATGGGGTCACGTAGGCCAGGCGCGCCTCCGTCGCGTCCGAGCGGGCCCGGTCGAGGGCAAAGCCTTCGTCGTCGAGAGGGACGGGGACCGCCTGCGCCCCGGCCCAGCGAAAGGCGCCCTGGGCCCGCGGATAGCCCGGATCTTCGATCCAGGCGCGGTCGCCGGGATCGAGCAGCACGTGGGCCGTGAGCGTGATGGCCTGCTGCGTGCCCGAGACGATGATAACCTGTTCGGGCGAACAGTGAACGCCCCGCGACTCCTGGAGGTACGACGCAATGGCCTCGCGGAGCGGTGGGTAGCCCGTAGACTGGCGGTAGCCCAGCGTGGAGGCGGGAAGGCTGCGCCAGCGCCGGCTGGTGAGCTGGCTCCACAGCTCAATCGGAAACGCGTCGAGGGCCGGGAGGCCGGGACGAAACGCACGCGGCTTTTCGTCGGCCCGGAAGGCCGATAGCTGAAGGTCGGTCAAGAACGCGCCCCGCTCCGAGAGAGCGGAGGCCTGATCCGTTGTGCGGCGGGACGGGTCCTTTAGGTGGGACTGTCCCCGCACGCGCAGCAGTTCCTCGGGCAACTCTTTCGCCACGTAGGTGCCCGACCCCACCCGACTTTCCAGATACCCCTCTGCCACAAGTTGCTCGTATGCTTCAAGGACCGTGTTGCGCGAGACCTCCAGTTCGTCCGACAACGATCGCGTGGAGGACAGCCGCATTTCCGGGAGGAGTTGGCTCGACAGAATGGCCTGTCGGAGGTCTCGGTAGAGTTGGCGATGGAGGGGGACGGAGGCAGACCGATCAAGCTCCACACATTGCAGGATCAGCGGCGTTGGATGGTCAGACATGGGATACGACTGAGGACGTGTGAATTGGACCCATCTCAAATCGACAATTGGTGCTTTCTTCCGTCACGGGTGCTTAATACCGTGGTAATGAATTGTTTTTGCGTTCTTTTTCTGCCCGTCGGAATGCGCGTGGTCCCGGCCCGCCATTTCCGGGTGGCAGGCTGTTTTTCAAAAGCACCTACGCTCACCATGGTTATGCCCACGACGTTGCGGAACGCGCTCGCGATCACGCTTGCTCTTTTCCTAGTCGGGGCAGGGGACGTGCATGCCCAGGACCGGTCCGTGTCGGGGACGGTGACGGACGCCGAGACTGGGGAGTCGCTCCCGGGGGTGAACGTGACGGCGGTCGGAACAAACGTAGGCACATCCACGGATCAACAGGGGGAGTACAGCCTGGCGGTCCCGGAACGTGCCGACTCGCTGGCCTTCAGCTTCGTGGGGTATCAGCGCGCGGTCCGGGCGATTGGAAACCGCGCGGAGATCAACGTACGGCTGCAGCCCAGCGTAGAGCAACTGGAGGACGTTGTCGTGACGGCCCTCGGGGTGGAGCGACAAGAGCGTGAGCTTGGCTATGCTGTTCAGGAGGTCGAATCGGGGGAGATTACAGAAGTCAACGAGGAAAACCTCGTGGATGCGCTTCAGGGACAGGTGGCTGGGGCCCAGATTACAGGTACAGGGGGGGCGCCGGGGCAGTCCGCACGCATTGTTCTGCGCGGCGTCACTTCGCTGGACCCCGGTGCGGACAATCAGCCGCTCTTCGTCGTGGACGGCGTGCCGATCAGCAATACGACGTTTGCGGGAAGCCGTGGGGCGGGTGGTTTCGCCTTCTCGAACGGAATCGCAGACATCAACCCGGAAGACATCGAGTCGGTCTCGGTGCTCAAGGGCGCGAGCGCCGCGGCTCTGTACGGGGTACGGGCTGCCAATGGCGCGGTCGTCATTGAGACAAAGGGGGGGCAGTCCAACCAAACCCAGGTTGACTACACGAGCTCAATTGGTTTCCAGCGCGTCGGCAAGTACCCGCCGCAGCAGCGCGAATTCATGGACGGATGGCGCGGAGACTTCGGGTTCTTCAGCTTTCCGTCGTTTCATGCCTGGGGACCGAAGGCCGATACCATTGAAGGAGCCGAGTTTTTCCGGAACTACGAGAACTACTTTGATCGCGGCGGGATGGGGCGTAACTTCAGCAACACCCTCTCGGTCTCGGGAGGGACGGCGGCGTCCACCTTTCGCCTCTCGTTGAAGTATGGGGACCAGAAGGGCGTCATCCCTGAGGCGAAGAATGAGGACTTTTCCGCCCGGGCGTCGGGCAATCTCAACGTGACCGACGATCTCCAGGTCTCCTCCTCAGTTCGGTATACGAACACGCAGGGGACCAAGCTGCCGGTCGATGCGCAACTGGGCCAACTCATGTACTACCCCACGAGCGTTGACGTCACCGAAAAGTGGAAGAATGAGGACGGGACGCAGTTTTCGCCGCTTCCGTTTCTCGACCATCCCATCTTTGTGGCGAAGAACCACAACCTGACGAACGACCGAGACCGATTCATCGGAAATCTTGGGATCACCTACACCCCAAATGACTGGTTCACCGTCGAGTATCGATTCGGCAACGATCTCTATCAGGAGGGCCGAGACGAAGTGGTTCCCGGACCGCTTGGGGTTCGAGAGGATGAGAACGCAATTTCCTCGCAAGGCTCTCTCAGCCGGGAAAAGATCACGAATCGAGAGCTCACGTCGACGCTTCGCCTTACGGCGTCGCGTTCGCTCACGGACGCCCTGGACGCGGAGCTCAGCGTCGGCAACGATGTGTTCGACAGCGACTACGACCGCGTCACGGTAAATGGGACGGACTTCGGGACGCCGCGCTTCTTCGACCTCAGCAATACGTCCGACATCTCCACATCGGAGGCACAGGCGGAGCGGCGCGTAATTGGGGTCTACGGAGACCTCACGCTCGACTACGGGGACTACCTGTTTCTGACCCTCACCGGTCGGAATGACTGGTCGTCCACCTTGCCAGAGGACAACCGTTCCTTCTTCTATCCGTCTGCCAGTCTCGGCTTCGTCTTTAGCGACCTGGTGGACCTGCCCTCCTTCTTCGACTACGGAAAACTGCGCCTGTCGGCATCCGAAGTTGGAAAAGACGCCGATCCGTACCAGACCAACATTACCTTCGGGTCCTTCCCGTTCAAGGATGAGACGCTTGAGACGCGTGGTGGACAGCTGGGCGATCCGAATCTGAAGCCGGAGAGCACGGTCTCGTACGAAGTGGGCGCGGACCTTCGCTTTTTCGATGAACGCCTACGGTTCGACGTAACGGCGTACCAGTCCAACAGTCGGGATCAGATTATCCCTGTTCCCATCTCGGAGGCAGGCGGCTTCGACACGTTCGTGACCAATGCAGGTGAGATCCGAAATCGAGGCATCGAACTGACGGTGGGGGGAACGCCCATCGACGCGGAGGCCTTCACGTGGGACGCAACGGTCAACTGGGCCAAAAACAACAACGAGGTGGTGTCGATCCGGGAGGGCATCGAATCGATCACGCTCGCCGGAGCTTCGTACTCGTACGGCGGCTCGTTGACGATGCAGCTTCGGCGCCAGCTCGAATACGGAAACTTGTTCGGGCCGGTGTACGACCGGTACTACGAGGATCCAGAGAACGAGAGTGAGTTTCAGGTAGATGAGAGCCGGCCTCGAATTATTGATCCGTCCACCGGGTACTACCGCCGCAGTGGCGACGGATTTAAGATCATTGGGAACGCACAGCCGGATTGGACTGGAAGCGTGGAGAATACGTTCTCGTACCGGGGGATCTCACTCTCGGCGCTCATCGACGTCAAGAAGGGAGGCGATCTCTACAATCAGGTGGCCGCATTTCACGCCTCACAGGGCACACTGCCGATTACGGCCAATCGGGACGAGGAGGTCGAATTTAGTGGGGTGTATCCCGACGGCACGCCGGTCGATACCACCGTCGTTCCAGGTCAGGATTACTACCGGGACGTGTACCGCCGAGTGGCCGAGAATTTTGTCGAGGATGCCTCCTATGTCAAACTGCGGAACGTTCAGTTGACCTATCAGCTGCCGGGGATTCTCACGGAGACAACGCCCCTCCGGGGAGGAAGCATTGGGGTCGGAGCCAACAATATCCTCCTATGGACCTCCTACGAAGGCTTTGATCCGGAATCCCGACAGTTTGATGCCAGCAGCAATACGCAGGGATTCCAAGGATTGCGTACTCCGGCGGTCGAGTCCTACACGATTAAGCTCAACCTGAACTTTTAAGGTGCTGGCTCTCTGCTCTCGCTGCCTCCTCCATTGCTGACCCACGATCCCATGGAACGCGCTCTCCTTTTTCTCGCCGTATTCGGGTTCGCCATTGTCGGGTGCGACGGCGACCTGCTCGTAGACAACACAAATCCCAACGCGACGACCGAGCCGTCGATGTCCGGATTGCTGTCGAACACGATCTTGTCGACCAGCAACACGACCCAGGGGGCAGCCAGTGTGACCTCCTACTACGTTCAACACTTGGCCTCCCCAAGCGGCAGTTCCGTCGATCGACACTTCGAGTCTCGTTTTGGAGGAACGTGGTCAGGAATATATGGCCTGTTGAGCGATACTGAAGCCTTGATCGAAAAGGCGGAGGCGGAAGACTCTCCGCACTATGCGGGGGTTGCCCAGATCATTCAGGCGTACAATCTCGGACTGGCCACCGACCTTTGGGGAGACATTCCGTACCAGGAGGCTCTCCAGGCGGATGAAGGAGAGACCACGCCTGCGTACGATTCGCAGGAGCAGGTGTACGAAGAGATTCAGACTCTTCTGAGCGACGCACGGGACAACCTGGACGCCGAGTCGCGGTCGTCCCCGGGCAGTGACGACTTTGTGTACGGCGGGGATCTCGAGAAGTGGCGGAAGGCGTCCTGGGCCCTGGAGGCACGGTATCTGAACCACCTGACGAAAAAGTCGGACTACGACCCGCAAGCTGTCCTGAGTGCGGTGGGCAACGCGTTCGAACGCAACGCAGATGATGCGCAGATGAATTACGAAAATGATCCCTCCAATAATCCCTGGCACAACGTGTATCTGAACCAGGAAGGGGGCATCCTTGGTGGGCATCTCTCCGAACAGCTGGTGAAAGAAATGGACGGAAGCCTCTATGGGGTCTTCGATCCGCGTCTGCAGGTGGCGATTACCGACTCGACCGAGACGGAGGGGGATGACCCACCCCTGTATGCCGGAAACCGCAACGGAGCGGGGTCGGGCGACTTCTACAATCATCTCGAGCCCAAGTATTACGCGTCGGAAAATGCACCTATCCTCTGGATTACGTACGCGGAGATGAAGTTCATCGAAGCGGAGGCGGCCCTCCGAGACGGTAATTCTGGTCGGGCCTACACCGCGTACATGGAAGGCATCCGCGCACATATGGATAAAGTAGGCGTCTCTGAGAGCGAGCGGGACGCTTATATGAACGATCCGGCGGTCGACGTGGGGGAGGACAACTTGACTCTCGATGAGGTCTTCAAGGAGAAAAACGTGGCCTTATTCTTGAGCCCTGAGGCCTGGGTAGACCATCGTCGCCATGATTACGATTATCCCGATTTTGAACCCCCCATCGATCAAAATCCGCTCTTTCAGAACAGCCAAGATACAGACCACATTCGACGAGTGCTCTACCCTCTTTCCGAGATCGAGCGGAATCGGTCGAATGTACCCGAGGTGGAGCTTAACCAGTTCCTCTGGTGGGACCAGTCGTAGTCCTGCGACGTGACTAAACGGAGCGATCCGCCTTATGGACCGCGCTCCCGGCCATACGACCGCCGTTATCCCGGCATGGGAAAAGGAGGAGGGGCAGACCCGACCTCCGGGAAAGAACACACGCTCCCCAGGCCCTGCTCCGTCGCGAGAAGAGGCTCCTCGGCTCGGCCTTTTCTCGGCGCGATCGCTTCTCCTTCTCCTTCTCCTTCTGAGTGCTCTCTTTCCCGTGTCCATCTCCGCACAACCCTCGTCCCTCAGCACGCTGGAAGAAGATGTTCGGGCCGTTCTGGACACCGTGGAGGGCGACTTCGCCGTGGCCTTTCGATCCCTCGACGACACGAGCCAAACGCTGCTGATCAACGAGCACCAGACGTTCCACGCGGCGAGCACGATGAAGACGCCCGTGATGATTGAGCTCTACCGGCAGGCCAAGGGGGGACGGTTCGACCTCGACGACTCCATTCGCGTGGAGAACGAGTTTCAGAGCATCGTCGACGGCAGCACGTACTCACTGACGCCCGAGGACGACAGCTACGACGCGCTGTACGAGCATCTCGGGGAGCAGCGGTCGATCCGGACCTTGATGCGGGAGATGATTACGGCCAGCAGCAACCTGGCGACCAATATCCTGATTGAGAAGGTGGGGGCCGAGCGGACGACCCAAACGATGCGCCGGTACGGGGCGGATCGCATCCAAGTGCGCCGGGGCGTGGAGGACATGAGGGCCTACCGCCGCGGCCTCAACAACGAAACCTCGGCCCACGATCTCATGGTGATTTTCGAGCGGCTCGCCCGCGGCGAGGCCGTGAGCGAAGAGGCCTCGCAGGAGATGATTCAGATCCTAAAGGGGCAGGAGTACGACGACATGATTCCGGCCCGGCTGCCCGACGCGGTGGAGGTGGCCCACAAGACGGGGTGGATTACGGGCCTGCACCACGACCCCGGAATCGTATTCGTTCCCGATGGTCCCACCTACGTCCTCGTTCTTCTTTCGCAGAATCTCGAAGACGAAGACGCCGGGGTCACGGCCTTTGCCCGCATTTCCCGACTCGTGTTTGATTCTATGACGCAGGAACGCTGAGTCCGCACTCGCTACTGCGTCGGAGCTTTTTGTCGAATTAGGTTGACTACACTCCTGTGAGCACCGACTCTTCCCTTCGCATCGTTCAGTACGGCCTCGGCCCCATCGGCCAGGCGACCGCTCGAACCGTTCTCGAAAAATCCGATGCGATGACGCTCGTGGGCGCCATCGACATCGATCCCGACAAAGCGGGCCGGGACGTGGCCGACGTGATTGGAGACGACGTACCCCCCGCCGGCGTCGCCATTTCGGACGACGCCGACGCTGTTCTTGCGACCCAGCACCCGGACGTCGTGCTCCACACGACGACCTCCTTTCTCGACGGCGTCACCGACCAGCTCGTGCAGTGTGCCCGGGCCGACGCGCACGTCGTCTCTTCCACCGAGGAGCTTTCCTTTCCCTACGAGCGCGCCCCCGAGGCCTCTAATCGGCTCGACCGCGTGGCGCAGGAGGAGGGCGTCGTAATCGTGGGAACCGGCGTGAACCCGGGCTACGCCATGGACACGCTTCCGCTCACAGCCACGGGGGTGTGCACGGACGTGCAGGCCGTCCACGTGGAACGGGTCGTGAATGCAAGCGAGCGGCGCGAGCCGCTTCAGGCCAAGGTAGGAGCGGGCATCACGACCGAGGCGTTCGAGGAAAAGAAGGCGGGGGGGACGTTTGGGCACATTGGGCTCCGGGAGTCGCTTTGGATGCTGGCTGATGGACTGGGCTGGCCGTTGGATGCGGTGGAGGAGGAGCTGCAGCCCGTCCACGCCGACGCCCCAGTCGACACGGGCTTCCGACAGGTGCAGCCGGGCGAGGTGGCCGGCATTCACCACTCGGCCACCGGCCGCATCGACGGACAGCCGAAGCTGACGCTCGACCTGAAGATGTATGTAGGGGCGGACGACTCGTACGACGCGGTCACGGTGGAGGGCGAGCCGCCGATTGACCTTCGCTTCCGGGGTGGCATTTTTGGGGACACAGCCACCGTCGGCATGCTCGTCAATACCGTGCCGCTGGCCGCGAAGGCCCAGCCGGGGCTGCGAACCATGGCCGACCTGCCGGTGCCCCGGGCCTTCGCCACGAAGCCCGTGATGGAGGCTGCGCATTGATTTGTCCGCTGTTGCGTGCGCGTCAATGAAATCCAAAACAGACCGGATGTTTACTTGAACCCTTGATGGCCACGCTCCTTAAACGAGAAGGACGAATGCAGTAGAGCGTACGACCAAGGGCAAGGCCCATGTCGAATGCGAAGAACCTTCCGGATTCATCCGGGGGAAACGTCGAGTACGGTGCCGGTGACCGCGCACCCTCTGCTCCGCGGAAGCGCGTTGCGCTGTTCGCCGGCGCGTACAACCACATCGCCGACGGGGTTGCCCTGACCCTCAACAACCTGGTCGACTACCTCGAACGACGGGACGTTCCCGTTCGCGTCTTTGCTCCCACCGTCGAGGATCCGGCCCTGGATCACGCCGGCACCCTCGTTCCGGTTCCCTCGGTCCCCTTCCCCGGACGCTCGGAGTATCGCTGCTCCCTGGGCCTCACGCCGTCGGTGCGAAAAGAACTGGAGGCCTTCGATCCGACCCTCATCCAGGTGTCCACCCCCGACTTCCTGGGGCTCCGGGCGCTGCACTTTGGCCACTCCGCCGACATTCCGGTAGCGGGGACATACCACACGCACTTCGCCTCGTACCTGAGGTACTACAACCTGGGCCTGCTGGAACCGGTGGTCTGGGGCTATCTGCGTCATTTCTATCGGCAGTGCGACCACGTCTACGTCCCGACCACGGCGATGATGGACATTCTTCAGGAGCATGGCATCGAGGACGGCCTTCGGCTTTGGCAGCGGGGCATTGACGTCGACCAATTCAATCCCACCCATCGTTGCACATCGTGGCGGCGCGCCCACGGGATTAAGGAGGACGAGATCGTCGTCGCCTTCGTCAGTCGTCTGGTCTGGGAAAAAGGACTGGACACCTACGCCGAGGTCATCGAGCGTCTCGAGCGCCAGGACGTCTCCCATCGCAGCCTCATCGTAGGCGACGGGCCCGCCCGTGAGGAACTAGAGGCGCGCCTCCCCAACACGATTTTTACCGGCTTCCTGCGGGGCGAGGAGCTCTCCCGCGCCTACGCCTCGTCCGACGTTTTTCTCTTTCCCAGCGACACGGAAACCTTCGGCAAGGTGACCCTCGAAGCCATGGCGTCGGGCTGTCCCACTGTGTGCGCCGATGCGGCAGGGAGCCGGGACCTCGTTCAAGAGGGAACGACGGGCTTCCTCTGTCCCCCGGAGGACGTCGACACGCTTACGGACCGCGTGCGTCGCCTCGTCCTCGACCCGTCCCGTCGACGCACAATGGGCTCGGCGGCCTTTGAGCGGGCCCAGGACTTCGACCGGGACAAAATTCTTGCGCAGGTGGTTCGGCACTACGACGAGCTTCTGAGCTCCCAAGACCCTGTGGAGACGGAAGGGGCTCCGTCCGACTCTGCCGTCCGCACGAGCGAAGGGGGGCGGTAATGCCCTCTACCAAGGACCATTATGCGAGTCCTCGAATGTTGGGACGGTCCATTGATTTGACCCGTATTCCGCTGTTCGTGCCCGCAGCGCCGTTGGACTCCAACGGCGCTACAGGAGGAAGATGGGTTCGGTAAGAAAGAGTGCACACCAAACTCTCGTAGATGGTGTAAAGCCTCCGCCCTCTGTCCTTCCCTCCGGTTCCCATTTTTCCATGCACCGAACGTCCGACGCGCTCCCTGACTTTTTCGTGCTGGGAGTCGCGAAAGGGGGGACGACCTCCCTGCATTACTATCTCCGACAGCATCCCGCGCTCTTTCTTCCCTACGTGAAAGAGCTTCACTTTTTCGACGCCGACGACGGACGATTCTCGTCCGATCTTGATCGGTACCTCCGGTACTTCTCGGATGCGGGATCCTGTCTTGTCGGAGAGGCCACGCCCTCCTACTTCCGAAACGTCGAGAGGGCCGCGGAGCGGATGCGTCGGCTGTACGGGGATGCTCCTCCTCGCTTCCTTCTTCTCCTCCGCGATCCGGTGGAACGGGCGTACTCCCACTACCTCCACAACGTGTCCGAAGGACGAGAGTCGCTCTCCTTCGAGGAGGCCCTTCAGGCGGAGCAAGCGGACCCGGCGTCGAAGCGACAAGCGTGGAAGGCGTACTTCACCGACGGGATCTACGTCGACACATTGGCGAAATGGGTCGAGTGGTTCTCGCAAGAGCGCTTCCGAATCCTGCTCTCTGCCGACTTGGAGCAAAATACCGACGCTGCGCTGCGGGAAATTTTTCAGTTCCTCGGGGTCGACCCGACCGTCGAGGTGGACACCGATGCGCACCTCAACCGTACCGGCGAGCAGCAAAGCCGCGTCCTCGGGACCCTTCTGGCCTACGTTCCTTCTGGGCTCCGGTCGGTGGCCCGCCGATGGTCCCCCGAGTGGATCCGGCTCGGCGTGGAGCAGTTTGTCCGGCGGCGGAGCACCGGCGACGCGACGGATCGACCCACCCTCGACCCCACCCTCGAACGCCGGCTGCGGACCCGCTACGCCCCACACGTCCGGCGACTGGCGACGATGATCGACCGCGACCTCTCGGCCTGGCTGCCTGCATCCGAGAAGGACGGGGTGCCCTCTGAAGACACGTCCACGTGAAGCGCGGCAACTGGTGATGCCCTCCTCTCCCGACGTTCCGCCTACGGACCCCGACGCCGCGGGACAGGATCCCCCGGCCCGGGACTCTACCGCCGTATCGGTCGGCCAAATCGGAGCGTCACTCGCACTTAGCCTCCTCGTCCTAGGCGTCATCGGGTACGTGACCTTCGATGGCGCAGCGTTCCGCAGGATGCTGGGGCACGCTCGGCCGGTGCTGCTTCTCGCCGCCGTGGGAATGGTAGGGATCCGGATTGGCGCCGGCGGAGGCCGACTGAGCTACGCGTCGCAGGGGCGTCTCAGCCTCGCCAGTGGGACGCGGGGCCAGCTTGCCTGGTACTTCTTCGCAAACGTTACCCCCACGGTCATAGGCGGGGGGCCCGTGGCCACGTTCTACGTCGCCCGCGACGAAGACATCTCGATCGGCGAATCGGCGGCGCTCATGCTCTTCTGCATGGTGCTGAATCAGCTGTGGTTTCTGATCGCCATCCCCATTCTGATCGGCGCAGGCTTTACTGTCGACCTGCTCCCCGAGGCGGCGGGAATGTGGGGATTCTGGAGCCTGCTCGCCTGCTTCGGCATCCTCTTTCTGTGGGGAGCGGTCTTCGCGTACTTTACTCTGGTCCACCCGCGCTCTCTCGTGGAGCTGGCCGACTGGAGCCTCCAGTGGCCTCTTCTTCACCGCTTCCGAGATCGCGGAATGCGGGAGGCGCGTTCCTACTTCCGCCGCGCCAAACGCCTCGGGACCCAATCTCTGTCCTTTTACGGCTGGGGCTTTTTTCTCACGGCTCTGATCTGGCTCTCCCGATACGCGCTCGTCTTTTTCATCGTGCGTAGCATGCATGCGGCAGAGGGGGTTCTCCTCTTTCTCCGATCGGCCGCAATGATGCTCGTCGGGCTCATCATGCCCACTCCCGGAGGGTCCGGGGGGGTCGAGGGATTGTACGTCCTCTTCGTCGGTCCACTCATGCCCGAAACTCTCATGGCGCCAACCCTCCTGATCTGGCGCCTCCTGGACTATTACCTGTTCATTGCCCTGGGGGTATACCTCTTCCTGCACCAGATTCACTCTCCCCGGACCCCGAAATCCCCGGCCGTCGACGGGTGACGAGGAGCAGAGATACGGTCAAAGACGTGTCATCTCTCCAATAGATCCCACGCTCCTCCCGTGACAATTCTCCACCGGGACGAACACTTGCTGGTGATTGACAAGCCCCCCGGACTGCTTTCCCAGCCCGACCACACCGGCGACGTGGACGTGCTCAACTCGGAGGACTGCGTGGTGGAGCGCGATTGCTCGGTCCCCAAGGGACGACGTGGCCCCGTATCGCTGATCTCCCACCACCGGATGCCCGCGGCTCGTGGCCTGGAGACGAATTTGGTGGGGACGGCCGGTGTGGAGCTCGACCTGGAGCAACGTGCGGTCGTCGCCGCTCGCAAGGGCCTGCCATTCCAGCACTGCCCGCTTCCCCTCAGAATGGTCAGGATCGACGAGGCAGGGCTGCCGATCCGGCTTAGCGATGTAGTCGGTCCAGGTGCCGATGCCGCTCAAGGTCCCCTCCACCAGGACCAGATAGCGCTTCTCCACGAGGCGCTCCCGAAACTGCCGAGAGAGATCCCGGGCGGCGTCCGAGGTGCGGGCAAGGACCATGA
>PXTN01000029.1 GCA_003022565.1 Bacteroidetes bacterium QS_3_64_15
CAGAGGGAAACGCATCGAATCGATACTGCTGCTCGGGGTGCTGCGCGGGAACGAATAGCGGAAGACGCCTCATGTAGAGGCCGGTTGCTGAATGGTTTCCGTCGGGGGCCGGGAAGGTTCCATTCCTCCGGGCGCGTCCCCGGTCGTCCGATGACGTCCAGCGGAGCCTTTCGGGATGCGCTCGCGTTGGCATCAAGCGATGGTGAGGGGGGCTCCGACAAGATCAACGTCAGACGTTCCGACCCGCTGCGCCCGATCCACCATCTGCTCTGTCTCGTTCTTCTCACGCCAGCAGCCACAAACAGCCCCGAGCACGACACGCGCGCCGAAAGCATGACACACGCGCTGAAGTGGGACCGGCAGGACGAGGAGGTCCTTCCCGGCATCCTTCTTATGTACGGGGCTCTTCTGGTTGGGAGCCTCGTCGGATCGACGTCGACGATGGTACCGAGCTCGGCGGTGGCCCAGACGCCCGGCGATGCTGGAGGGTCCAGCCTTATCGAGCGCTACCAGAGGGCTCGGCACCGGGCCCTCGCGCGCCGCCACCTCCGGCAGGAGGGGCGCCTGCCGGTGCATCCACCTGCGCAGCTGCCCACCTCGTCTATCCAAGCAGACTCGGCGGAGCCGGAACCCTCATTTCCCCTCCACAACGTGCGTCCGGTGCGGCGTCTAGAGCAGGACTGGTTCCGGAAAAAATTTGCGGACACAGAGTGGGCCTTCCTAGGCAAAGCGTCCCACCACGCCTTCCTCGACACGGCCCGCACCCTGGACCTCCGGGCCCGCCTGCAGACCGCATTCGGGGATCCGACCCGGACGCCCGCCGACGCGCCGCTCGAAACGCCCCCGGACAATCAGACGCAGTTCGAATACTGGTTCGTCGTGAACGATTCCATTCCGGTCCAGGTCACAGACGTGCGGGGCCCCAGGGACCGAGGGCTTATCGTGGCGGTGGAGCGATCGTACCGCAGCCAGCTTCGGGCCCTCCGCGACACCCTGCTAGCCCCCCTCCGACACGCAGAACGGACGCCGTACGTCGACTACTACTACGACGAGCAGCGCGAGCGCTGGTACCGCGCCGGGTTCGACGGACAATCGTTTTTTCTCAAACAGATCCCCTGAACCAACGTTATCCCGGGACAGCGGGCGGTTCTCGACACGACCCGGACCTCCGAACCCTCCCTCCCGTCCGACGGGAACCCTCCATGAGCGCCTGGTCGGGACCGCTGCCATCGACTGATCACATCTCTTAACCTCCTAGCATGTCGACCCCCGATTCGAGCCCGGACGCGGACGAACCGAAGAGTGAACTCCGCCAGTGGGGCGAGTCCCTCGTCGTAGCGGTCATTATCGTGCTCATCGTGCGGTCGCTGCTGTTCGACCTCTTCCGCATCCCCACGCCGTCGATGGAGGAGAATCTGCTCGTGGGGGACTACCTCGTCGTGTCGAAGCTGCACTACGGGCCCCGGATGCCCTTGTCGCTGGGCATTCCGCTCACGTCCATTCACGTTCCCGGCATTCGGTTTCCCTACAAGCGGATTCCCGGGTTTTCTGAGGTCCAGCGGGGGGACCCGATCGTGTTCAACTACCCGCCCGACGAGGCCCCGGTAGACCGGAAGGTGCATTACGTCAAGCGCGTGATCGGAATGCCGGGGGAGACGCTCTCCGTCCGGGACAAGCTCGTTCACGTCAACGGAGACCCGCTGCCGCTGGGCCGCCGCATGCAACAGTACTGGACCGTTACCAAGAGCGATGCGCGCTACCAAATTCCGCGGGCCCGCATGGAAGAGCTTGGGATCAGCGAGGTGCGACGGACCCGAGAGTCCAATACCGTCCGCATCCTCGCTACGCCCTCGGGAGTCCGCGAGATCAGCCAGCGGTCTTGGGTACAGTCTGTCACTCCCTATGTGATGCAGGACGAGGAGTACAGCAAGCTGATGTACCCGTCGGGGCAGAGCTACACGCCGGACGACTACGGGCCCGTCCACATTCCGGAGAAGGGGGAAACCGTGGAGCTGACGACGAAGAACTGGGCAATGTACAAGCCGGTCATCGTGCAGTACGAGGATCACGCCGCCCAGCAGATGACCGACTCCACCTTCGCCATCGACGGAGAGCGCACGACGACGTATACGTTTCAGCAAGACTACTTTTTCGCCATGGGGGACAACCGGGACAACTCGCAGGACAGCCGGTTCTGGGGCTTTGTGCCCATGACCCACGTCGTAGGAAAGGCCGTCCTCACCTATTTCTCCTGGAACCATGAGGAGTGGATTCCCCGCCCTGGGCGCATCATGCGGCCCATTGCGGACGACGAAGTCTTCCGCGACCAAACCGTCATGGATCAGCTCTCCAAGCGCCGGGCCGTCAATCGACATCGCCGCCTTCTCCCCGCACGAGACAGTGTTCGCGAACAGCAGCGTCCTGTGGTCCGGGCAGCGTCGGACTCGGTCCATTCGGGTCGTCCGCCCTCCGCCCCCGCAGGCCCCACACGCGAGGGGGCCGGGTAACGCTGTTCTCCCAAACGACCGTCCGGACGCCTCACCGCAAGGCCTGCTGTTGCCGAAGCCGGTCCCACATTTCTTGCTGATTGGTGCCGGGCGACACGTCGTGGGGGTTGCTCGGCAGATCGACGCGCTTGAGGACCGGATAGCGGACCTTGTACTCGAACGGCTGGGGCGGTCCCTCCGGATCGTCCCCGATCACGAGCACCATGGTCCCCGGATTCAAGATTTTGCCCTGTCCGGAAGACGGTCCCATGTGCCCGCGGGTCGTCTCCCAGGGGTCGGCCCAGTCGTAGATCCACTTGGCGTCGGCGTCGATGAGGCGCACGCAGCCGTGGCTCGTGGGGCCGCCGGTGGGCATCGAGTACTGGTGGATGTGGATGCCGCGCGCGGCGTGAAAGTTGAAGACCCAACGCATCGTCCACTCCTCCCCGGGAGGACTCATGGTTGAGACGCGCTCCTCCACCTTCCAGTTAAAGTTGAACCGACCGGTCGGTGTGGCCGTGGAGTCAGGGTTGCCGGTGTTCACGATTCCCCAGCGAGAGAGCTTGCCGTACTCGTACGCGGCAAAGGCCTGAATCTTTTTGTGGATGATGAACAGCTTTTCGAAGCTGTGCGCCCCGGGGTAGTACCGAGGAAACGGCGAGTAGGCTCGGAAGTCCAGGCCGTATCGTGTGGGGACGACCAGCGTATCGCCGAGAAGGGTGTTCTCCACGGTCTGCCGGTTGAGCAGCTCGATGAGTTGGGCCCGCTCCCGGCCCTTCTCGGTGTCTCCGTTTCCGATTCGGGAGTAGAACCGATTTCGGGCGACGACACTGTTTCCACTCGGGTCGTTGAGGACGGCGTACTCGTAGTAGACCTCGGGCAGGTCGTCGAGGTTGTCCACGTTCCGCGCCAGAATGTCCTCAATCGCGTACTGGTCGAAATACCCCTGCGCCGCGACGGGCCGAGAGACCCCTGTCGCGAGAAGGAGCAGACCGAGGCCTACGAGCAGGGATGTGGCGCGCGGACGCATCATTGGGGAAAGAAGGGCTGTGACGAGGTCGGATGATGTCTACCCATATCCCCAGCCGTCCGTTTCCTGAACCCGATAGTTGACCGCCGAGCCGCACACAGAGAGGGCTTCCTACCAGGGCGGGCCTCCTATGGCGTGCACGCCTTCGTGCGGAGGGCATCGATCACGGCTGCCTCGCCGAGGACGATGAGGATGTCCCCATCGCCAATTTGCTCCGAGGGAGCGGGATTGAACGTCATGGATCCCGCGTCGGCGTCGATGATGCCGATCACGATGGCGTCGAACTGCTGGCGGAAATTGCTCTCGGCCAGGGTCTGGCCGGCGAGGGGAGCATTTTCGTGAACCTGCACCTCGTCGATCTGGCGGCTGAGGGCGTTGGTGTGGAGGACGTGGGCCAGAAACTCATCGGTGTGGGGGCGAAGCACCACCTGAGCCATGCGGTCGGCGCCCACATCCGCGGGGGCAATCACCTTGTCGACCCCGGCATTGAGCAGCTTGCTTCGGTTGTCGTGGTCGACGGTGCGGGCCAAAATGAAAAGCTCCGGATTCATCTCCTGGGCGGTCAGCGCCACAAACACGTTGCTGCTGTCTTCGGGCAGGGTGAGGATGAGGCCGCGGGCCCGTTCGATGCCCGCCGCGTGCAAGACCGACTCGTCCTCGGCGTTTCCGTGGATGTAAAGGTGTTCGTCGTCGGTGAGGGCTGAGATGGCCTCCTCGCTGACGTCCACGACCACGACCGGTCGGTTTTCCTGGCGCAGGTCCTCGGCGAGCCGCTCCCCGACCCGTCCGTATCCGCAGACAATGTAATGGCCGGAGAGGTCTTCGATGCGCTTCATGATGCGGCGTTCGCGGAGGCGTTCGCTAGCGAATAGAAACTGGGCGGAACGGACGGCGACAAAGCTGAGGAGGCCAATGCCGGTGATCCCGAGACCGAGCGTAAAGAAGTACCCGGCATTCGAGAGCGGGCGCACTTCCTGAAACCCGATCGTCGAGAGGGTAAGAAACGTCATGTAAAGGCCCTCTATGATCGTCCACCCTTCCAGGAAGGCGTAGCCGATGGTGCCGATGGCAAAGAGAACCAGGAGGGCCAACCCGGCCAGCAGAATTTCGCGGCGGGACGAGTCCATCTGGGCCAGCCAGGCGATCAGGGCCTCCCACGGATTTCGGACGAGGGCCATGAGGAATTCAGGATTGACACGAGGAATTCAGGACTGAACGGATAGGCGGACGGAGGCCCACGGCGGCGCGGCGCGTATTGCGTAGTGCGTTGAAGAATTGCGTAGTGGGAGGAGAACGGACAAATACACGATACAATATACAAAGTATGAGCGCCCCGATTCCAGCGCAAGCCCGCTTCTCGCTTGGCCGGTCTCCGCTCTCCTACGTCTCGACCGGGATGCCGAGGAGCTGCGCGTGCCACGACTCGCGGGCCGGCTGCTCGAACGCCCCCTCGCGGAGGGCGCCGAGGGTGGTTATGCTCGGGTCGAACACAGGCGTGTCGGGCGTCACGGCACCCGCCTCCCCACGCTCCTGAAACGTGCGCCGCGAGACCGCCGCGACGGAACCGTCACGGGTGCGGTAGAGGACGTGGAGGGCAGGGGCCCACTCGATCTCAAGTGCGGAGGCGGCGTCCTCCGTCGCGCCCGGCCGAGGCGGCCACCAGGAGGAAGCGGTCGTCCAGGAGGGTGGCGGCGCCCTCCACGGGGCGCTGATGAGAGGTCCAGTCGTCCATGAACGCCGAGAGGCGATCCAGGAGGGCCTCCTGCGTGGCGTCGGACAGCGGGACGGCCGAGGCGTGGACCCACAGCCGGGCATCGTCGGGAAGAGCAGAAAACGCGGACAGGTCGGCCATGTGCGAAAGAACATCCCATTCGGGGAGACATCGAACCCGGTCCTCTTGTAAGCTGGACGGGCAGAGATGTTTGTTTGCCCACCACATTACAGGGGGGACGACTGGCTCTCATGCTCGGTCCCAGTCCACGGAGGAACGATGCAGGATCCGGCCCGTCCTATCCTTGTGTGAAGAAAAAGAAAAATGAAACACTCGGCGACCGCCGGGCACGAAGGCTCGCCCCGCCTCCTGATCGTGTGTCCTCGTCCCCTCGCAGGCCGATTCAATCCCGTTTATGTCTCGCTACCATACCCTCGTGGACTGGATTCAAGAGCACCGGGTCGTCGCCCTCGATCTGGTTCGGATCTACCTCGGCATTGGACTCTTTGTGCGAGGCGTGCTTTTCGC
>PXTN01000030.1 GCA_003022565.1 Bacteroidetes bacterium QS_3_64_15
CAGCTTGTGAAGGTCCTCGACGGGCGGCAGCAGCCCCCGGTCGTACGAGCGCCAATCACCGGTCTTGGTCTGGGTCTGGGGCGTCCCGTTCGTTTCCATCGATTCAGTATCGAATTGCGAGCGTCGGATGGCGAATGATTCGTGATGCGTGAGGCATAATGCGTGAGAGGCGGGCGGCCTCACGCTTCACGCATCACGGTTCATTCCATATGTTCAGCGCGGGGCTGCGTCTCATAGGTCGTCGTCTTGTCCACGTCCGTCCGGCGGTTGCCGCCCATCTCGTCCTCGTCCTGCGGCAGCGTTACGGACGTGAACGTTGGCATCTTCCCCTCCTTCAGGCTCTCAATCAAATCGTCGGCCTTCTCCGGCGTGAGTTGATGGACGTACGGCCCATTGGACACCTCCAGCATCGGCGCCGAGCCGCAGCAGCCGAGGCACTCAGCCTCCTGCAGCGTAAACATGCCGTCGTCGGTCGTCTCGCCCGCATGGATGCCCAGCTTCTCTTCCAGGTAGTGCAGGATGTCGTACCCCCCGCACACCTGACACGTAAAGCAGGTGCACACGTCGAGGACGAATGTGCCCTTCTCCTCCTTGTAGTACTGGTGGTAAAAGGTGGCCACCCCGTAGGCCTGCGAAAAGGTCATGTCCAGCGTGTTACCGCAGAACTTGATGACCTCTGGCGGCAGGTAGCCAAACTTCTCCTGCGCCAGCCACAGCACTTTCATGATCGCCCCCTGGTCCTCCGGGTACTGCGCCTTCCAGGCTTCGATCTGCTCCTTCTCCGCGTCGGTCCACACGAGCTCGTCGTCGGAGAAGTCCGGATCGGGGTCCTGATCCGGGAGCTCCACAATGGGGCGCTGAACATCGAAACTGCTCATACGCTGCGTATGGGAGTGTGTGAGTATAGGCGTGTGGGCGTGCGGTGGGCAGGTGAACGCACGTACGCCCAAACGCCCACACGCAATAACTTACTTGTCGGCCTCCCCCATCACCGGGTCGATGGAGCCGATGATGACGACCGTGTCGGCCACGAGGGAGCCCTCCATCATGTACTCCATGGCCTGCAGGTTGGTAAACGAGGGCGCGTTGATGCGGACGCGCCAGGGCCGCCCGGTGCCGTCGGACGTGAGGTAGAAGCCGAGCTCGCCCTTCGGTCCCTCGATGGCGTGGTAGGAGTGCGCGCCCTTCGGCGGCACGGTCCCCACATCCGTATACATGAAGTCGTGAATCATGCCCTCCATCGAGTAATAAACCTCGTCCTTCGAGGGGTACGCCTCCTTCGCATCGTCGGAACGGATGGGCCCCTCCGTCATGCGGTCGAGACATTGCTCGATGATGCGCACGCTCTGCTTCATCTCGTCGAGGCGCAGGAAGTACCGCGCCAGGCAGTCGCCCGCCTCGCGCACCGGGATGGTGAAGTCCACCTCGTCGTACTTCAGGTACGGCTCGAAGCGGCGCACGTCGTAGGGCACGCCCGAACCGCGCAGGTTGGGGCCGGTGACGCCCAGCTCCAGCGCCTCCTCCTTCGTGATGCGTCCCACCCCCTTGTTGCGCTCGATCCAGATGCGATTCTTGTTCAGCAGGCCCTCCCATCCCGCAATCCGATCCGGAAACTTGCCGATGAAGTCGCGAATCATCTCGATTGCGCGTGGCGAGAGGTCGTTGGCCACGCCGCCGATGCGGCTGTGGCTCACCGTGAAGCGGGCCCCCGCCACCTCGTCCATGATCGAGTAGATCTCTTCCCGCTCCTGAAAGGTCCAGACGAAGCCGGACACCGCCCCGGCGTCCATCATGCCCACTCCCAGCCAGAGGCAGTGGGAGGAGATGCGCGCCAGCTCGCTCATGATCATGCGGATCCACTGGGCGCGCTCCGGCACCTCGATGCCGGCCAGCTTCTCCACCGCCAGGCACCACGCCACGTTGTTGGAGTAGGGCGACAGGTAGTCCATGCGGTCGGTGTACGGCATGAACTCCTGGTACGTCTTTGACTCGGCCAGCTTCTCGATCCCGCGGTGCAGGTAGCCGATGTCGAGGACGGACTTCTCGATCGTCTCCCCGTCGAGCTTCACGACGCAGCGGAGGACCCCGTGCGTGGCCGGGTGCTGCGGGCCGATGTTGAGGATCATCTCGTTCTCCAACGGGTCCAGCTCGGACTTCCGGGTCGCCGGTGGCTCCCCGTCGCCCTGCGCAGCGGCCTGTTTCTCTTCGAGCCAGGCGTGCTTGTTCTCCAGCCGCTCGTAGATCTTCTCGTTGTGCTTCGGCCAGAAGCGGAACTGGTCGCCGAGGTCGTGCCCGGGGAATTGTGGTTTTTCGGCCATGTGTTTGGTGTGTTGGCGCGTCGAACGTCCAACGTGCAAGGTTGCCCGTTCAACGCTTATTCAGAATCGGGATCCGTAGAGGGTTCGTCGTAGCTCTTGACGGGCTTGGAGCCGTGGGCGGCGGCGAAGGGATCCATGGTAAGTTCGCCGTCCGGCGTCTGGGGCGGAAGGGGCAGCGAGCCCGGCACGCCGAGTTGCGGAAATTCCTTACGGAGCGGATGATACTCGAAGTCCTCCGGCATGTACATGCGCCGGGGATCCGGATGGTCGACGAATTCGAATCCGAACATGTCGTAGGCCTCCCGCTCGTTCCAGTTAGCCGCGCGGTACACGTCCGTCACACTTGGCACCGTCATGTCGGTCTCGTCGACCCGCACCTTCAGGCGGATCCGCTTCTGCCGCTCGGTGCTTACGAGGTTGTAGAAGACCTCGTAGCGGTCCTCCTCCGTGAAGCGGTCGATGCCGCCGAGGTCGGCGAAGTAGTCGAAGTCCTCCTCCGCCCGGAGAAAGCGACAGATTTCCCGAATGCGGCGTTTCTCGACGTAAACGGTGTCCTCGTTTGCGTAACGCTCCAACTCCAGCACCGCGGCGCCGAACTCGTCCTGGAGCGCCTCGATGACCTCGGGGACGCGAGTCGTGTCCTTCGCGTGAGGATTGTCGGTCGCCCGATCGTCCCGACGGCTGTCGGAATCGGCGGACGGAGTAAAATGGAACCGAAGCTTCTCGGGATCCTGCGGGTTCGAGGCGCGGGGGTCGTCGGGCTTGCTCATCGGCGGTCCAGCGTCTTGGAGAGTCGCAGTTGGGGCACCGTCGGGGGCGGGCCGTCAGACGGATAGGGGCAGGGACTCAGGCCGCAATCGGCTCCGGCGAAGACTCCTCCTCCGTGTCGGCGGCGGTCGGGTCCGAGGCCTCCAGCGTGTAGTCCTGCGTCTTCGGCTTCTCGAGCTGGCCGGGGAACTTGTTTGTGTTCTCTGGCTGGATCGGCGCCCGCTCGCGGACCTTCCCAAACTCGTAGTCCTGCACCACTGAATACTCGTTGCGGATCTTCTCCTGGATGTCCATCAACGCATGCAGCACCGACTCCGGGCGCGGCGGGCAGCCGGAGATGTAGACGTCGACCGGCAGGAAGTTGTCCACGCCCTGCACCACGCCGTAGCAGCGATGCATGCCGCCGGTGGAGGCGCAGGCGCCCATGGCCACGCACCACTTGGGGTCGCCCATCTGGTCCCACACGCGGCGGATGGCGTGGCTCATCTTGTAGGAGCACCAGCCGGCTACGATCATGAGGTCGGCCTGGCGCGGGGAGAAGCGCATCGCCTCGCTGCCGAAGCGGGCCGAATCGTACTTCGGCCCGGCAAACCCCATCATCTCGATGGCACAGCAGGCCAGGCCCATCGGCATGGGCATGAGCGAGTTCGAGCGCGCCCAATTGAGCAGGGCGTCCACCCGGGTTGTGAAGAAGCCTTGTCCGTTGCCTCCAGAGGGTCCAGCCATAGCACCGTACGGAAATGTGAAGAGTCAGTTGGGGGCAAGAGGCCCATCCCGAATTGTGGAACGACTTAAATGATACGGGTCCCCCCCTGTTTCGCTCCCTGCAATAAAGTTATCAGAGCGTGCGATCGTCCGCCCACGGCTGCTTTGTTCCGTCCGCAAGACTGCGTACGGGCGTCAAAGTTGCGTATGGGCGTGTAGGCACGTCAGGGCGGCGGACGGCAGTCGCAAAACGACGATTTTTTGCAGCGGTCCGCGGTCCATAGTCGGCCGCCACCCGCCCATGGGACTACTTCTCAAAGTCCAGCCCCCCTTTCTTCACGTCATAGAGCAGCCCGACGAGCAGAATGATCGTGAAGAGCGAAATGACGGCGATCACACCCAGCCCTGCGCCGCTTTCGACGAAGCTGTGGAAGCTGGCGGCCCACGGCCACATGAAGACGACCTCCACGTCGAAGACGATGAAGATCATGGCCACGAGGTAAAACTTGACCGAGTACCGCTCGTGGGCGCTGCCCACCGGATCCATGCCGCTTTCGTAGGGCATCGTCTTCGTTCCGCTCGGGCGGCTGGGACCGACGTATGCGGCCGCCGCCAGCAGGGTGAGGGCCAGCCCCAGGGCCAGCGCGATCATGAGGAAGAGTGGCACAAAGTCGCCAAACATGGCCGGTGGCGGTCGGACGTTCGAGAACCAGCGAAGCAATCCTCTCCGAGACGGGAGAGACTCGGGGATAAAGCACGGTACAGATCAGACCCCGCGGATGCAACGATGTCCCCGCTTAGACGCCCAAAAAGCGAGTGAAACCACTATCCCGGAGTTCTCACGGGACGCGACTGCGGCTTCAGAGGCGGCCCAATCCGCTCTCATACCGTCTGCCGAAGACCATTATACACGGCTCAGCACTCGCGATCGCAGGACGCGCCTCCTGATGAGGGTCGGTTCATTCCAGCCCCCGAGCCGGACTCTTCGCCGTTCGAACGCGGCATTCAAAACGAAGCCGGAGCACTCGGTAACGTGGATCGTGATTCCCAGTAGTTGGTATTATCGGTGACGTTCAGTTCGCCAGCCACGTCGAGGCCCCAGTAGTCGATATCGCCTCTGCTCTGATACTGAACGGGGAAGTCCGTGGGCACGAGGACGTTGTCCCGCGTCTCGCGGCAGGCGTCCCGTCCTGGGCTGAAGGCGGAGGAGAGATGGGTTTCCAGCACGTTGTTTTTGGTGCTCACCTCCACGGGCACACGGGGATCAACCGTAGGGGTGAACGGCACCTGATCGGTTTCGTGCGATGAGTAGGGACCGGAAAGAACGCACCTTTT
>PXTN01000031.1 GCA_003022565.1 Bacteroidetes bacterium QS_3_64_15
TTGAGGCTGCCGACATCGACCAGTTTGTACAGCCGGGTGGGGGGGCAGATGGTCCCACGCAGAAGCTCATCGAGGGCTACGACGACTTCAGCGATGCCCGCGATCGATTCGAAAAGCACTTTATCCAGCACAAGCTCCACGAGCACGACTGGAACGTGAGCCAGACCGCCGAAACGATCGGCATTCAGCGCTCCCACCTCTACAACAAGCTCGACAAGTACGGGCTTGAACGAGGAGACTAGGTGTGTTTCGTGTTGCGTGCTTCGTATCGCGTACTGCGTATTTCGTATCAGGTCGTCCCTCTCCGCGGAGCTCCTGCGCAACACGCGCTATGCAGTCCGGGAAACGCGCCGGTGACCTCCGCCCGCCCGACACGAGCCAAGGGTTTTCCGTCCACTCCCAACGTCCCCGCCACCGTGTCCGCCCCGCTCCTCTCGGTCGAAAATCTTGTGAAGCAGTACGACGCCGGGGGCGACGAGCCGCTGACGGTGCTTCGGGACCTGGATCTACTCGTTCAGGAAGGGGAAATCGTCGCTGTGGTCGGCGAGAGTGGAACCGGAAAGTCGACCCTGCTCCACCTCCTCGGAGCCCTCGATCGTCCCACCGCCGGGACCATTCAGTTCAAGGGCACGGACCTCTTTGCAAAGAGCGACGACGAACTCGCCGCCTTTCGCAATCGCTCCATCGGCTTCGTCTTTCAGTTTCATCACCTGCTTCCAGAGTTTACGGCGCTCGAGAACGTGGCCATGCCTGCCCTCATTCAGCACCGGTCGGTTGCGGACGTGGCCTCGCGGGCCCGCGACCTGCTCGATCTGTTGGGTCTGGCCGACCGAGCCGATCACCGCCCCAGCACGCTCTCGGGCGGCGAGAAGCAGCGGGTCGCCATTGCGCGGGCCCTGATGAACGAGCCGGCCCTGGTGCTCATGGACGAGCCGACCGGCAATCTGGACGCCCGGACCGCCGAGCCCATGCACCGCGAAATCGAGCGGCTCAGCCGGGACATCGATCAGACGTTCGTCCTCGCTACCCACGATCCCTCTCTGGCGAAAATCGCCGGACGGGTCCTCCGCCTTGAACTCGGCCAGCTTCACAGCCTGGACCCCAGGGACGAGATGGCTCCCGCAGACCAGGTTCCTGGGGACGAGGAAACAAGCGCGTCGTGACCGGTGGATGAAACGAAAATGATTCTTCAGGCTCAGCCCTCGAACTCCGGATGTGGGGGCGCGTTAGGGTCAGGCACACATGGGTCGAAGCGCAGAAGCGTGCGAATATGGCTTCGGGCGGGGACGCCTGTCTTGCGGGTCTCGAGCCCGTGGTCCCGTTCCCGAACGTGCTCGAACTGTCGCTTCATCTTCGACGCCGTGCCGGATCGTTGATCCTCGCTCCGACGACGGATCGGGGGGTCTCGGCGTTCCGGACGTGAGTTTCGCGATACCGATTCCTTGCAGTATTTTATGGACTCGATCGACTCTCTCCCGCTCTTCCCGCTCAGCCTCGTGCTCTACCCGGACGAGCCCCTGTCCCTCCACATCTTTGAGGAGCGGTACAAAGACCTCACGGCGTATTGCCTGGAGCACGAGGTGCCGTTCGGCATTGTCCGGGCCGATGACGAGGAGTGGGCCGAGGTCGGAACGACGGCCCGCATCGATCGGGTCGTGAAGCGATACGAAGACGGCCGCATGGACATCGTGGTGCGCGGGGAGGAGCGGTTCCGCCTTGGGACAGTGCACCACGATGAGGCGAGCTACTACACTGCCGACGTGACGCTGGTGGAGGATGAGGACACGACCGTCGACCTTGATCCGAAGGAGCGGGTCATCACGCAACACATGAAGCTGCTGGAGCTGGCCGGCCGCACCGTCCGTCCCGATCTCTACGAAAACGTAGATCGTCTCTCTTTCGTCCTTGCCCAGAACGGCGCCCTCGAAAGCGAGCAGAAACAGGAGCTGCTTGAGTACAGAAGTGAAAATGAACGAATCCGCTACCTCATTCGCCACTTCGAAGCCATTATTCCCCGCATCGAAGAACAGGAAGGGGTCCAGCGCCGCATCCGATCGAACGGGCACTTCAAGGATTTTCCGCCGGAGGAAGTATAAGGAGCGTGGAAATTGGGCCTGTTTTTTGCAAGATTACCGGACCGTGCTGCGTAGCTGAAGATCAGCCGAAAAACGCAAATAACAGCCGATTGAGAGTAGAAGATAGAGGATCGCATCGATGCTATCCGCAAAGGCGCTGTCAGGAGTTCCATCCTCGATTCTCTATCTTCCTGCACGCCGGTCAAGTTTAGTAGCCTGCGTACAGCTCAGTATATGCCGCAGATTGGTCCGTACACCCTTCACGCCGTCGAGACCGGCCGCTTTGGCCTGGATGGGGGCGCCATGTTCGGGATCGTGCCGAAGCCGCTCTGGTCGCAGCGCATCGAGCCGGACGCGCAAAACCGCATTCCGCTGAGCATGCGCTGCCTGCTCCTGGTGGGAGACAATCGCGTGATTCTCGTAGACACGGGCGTTGGGGACACATTCGAAGGGACCGAGTACCAGGACATCTACGCCGTTGATCACAGCACCGCTACCCTCGAAGGATCGCTGCAGGACCACGGGATCTCGCCGTCGGACATGACGGACGTCGTCCTCACGCATCTTCACTTCGATCACTGCGGCGGCAGCACCCGAAAGACCGAGACAGGTCCGGCCCCCACCTTTCCCGAGGCCACGTATCACGTGCAGAAGCGGCATTGGGACTGGGCGACCGATCCGAATCCGAAGGAACAGGGGTCGTTTCTTTCGGACGCGTTTGCCCCAATCGAAGACGCGGGCCAGCTTCATCTCGTGGACGGGAGTGGTCTCCTTCTACCCCACGTCGAGGTATCACTCGTCCACGGCCACACCGAAGCGCAGCAGATCGTAAAGATACACGACGACGCCACGACTCTCGTGTACGTGGCCGACCTGCTGCCGACTACCCATCACCTTCCGCCCGCCTGGACGATGGCCTACGACGTTCGCCCCCTCGAAACGATCGACGAGAAGGGGCGCTTTCTGGAGCGGGCGGAAGATTCGGAATGGAAATTGTTCTTTGAGCATGATCCGGAGGTTGCGGTCGGTGATCTTCAGCGGACCGACCGTGGAATTGAAGTCGTCCATCGGCGATCGCTCGACGACCTGTAGGGACTCGAGATCGGTTTCGTGAACACAGATGCACCTCCCCTTCTTCATTCCTCGTTGGGAAAAATCCCGTCCACGATGACTAAATTTGAAGAGTTTGAGACTGAAGATGACTTGCACGAGGCGGTTTCCTCCGTCTACCACGACCTCAACAATCCCCTCTCGATTATTGCGGGGAACGCCCAGTTTCTGCTGGAGTTGAGCCGGGAAAAGAATCTCGACGAGCAGTTCGCCTCGTCGGTCCAAGACATCCAGGAAGCGAGCCAACGCATGTCTGAGTCGCTCCAGCGTCTGACGCGTCTCAAGGATCACTTGGAGGATCAGCAGTAGCGAAGGCAAAAAGGAACCCCGGGGAATGTCTGTCGCTGGAACGGATGCCGAACGGGTCGGGAACGTCCACGAGCATATTACATTCGTACCGGAGCACTGTGTAATTTTCGCTCTGCCATCCGGGAACTTCGGGTCGAGATTCTTCGAAGTAAACGTCTGACGGGCCTGTTGATTGCGAAGCGCTACAGATGACGCATTGCTACTGTGCTGGCCGCGGCGCTCGGCGCGAGATGTACCGCGAGGCCGCCAAGACACGGAGCGGGTAGACGCTCACATGTGCCGTCGCGTCCGGTCGACCAGTGCGTCATCCTTCTTCGTTCTGTACGTAATCTCCCGTCGTTCCGATATGGACTTGTCTTGTTCTCGACCTTCTCGCTGGCTTTTTCCGCTGCTGGGTTCGCTTCTGGTCGCATGCGCGTTCGCGATGCCGGCCCAGGGGCAGGTGGCCCAGTCGTCGGCCCTCTTTTTGCGCATTGAGCCGGACAGCCGTGCGGCCGGAATGGGGAATACGGGCGTGGCCGTGGCGGACAACGCGAACACGATGTTTTGGAATCCCTCCGGCCTCGCCTTTCAGCAGGACACGCAAGTGGGAGTCACCCACGCGAACTGGCTCCCCGAATTCAACGCCAACCTGTTCTACGAGTACCTCGTCGGATCGTATCACGTCGACGGGGTGGGTACCTTTGGCGGCAATGTCCAGTATCTGAACCTTGGTGAGACGGAGGTCCGAAATAACGAAGCGGTTGTATTAGACGTGGTGAGCTCATATCAATTGGCCGCCTCAACTTCGTACGGAGTCAAGGTTACGGAGCGACTGGGACTTGGAACGTCGCTCCGCTTTATACACTCTAAGCTGGCTGCTCCTCCTGGAGGAGATGGAGAAAACGGGAAAGCATCCACATTCGCCACAGATATTTCGGCCCTGTATCGGTCGGCACCTTTCACGCTGGGTGGGGCGGACGCGACCTTCTCCGCGGGACTCAACATTGCCAACCTCGGAGGGACACTGGACTTCGATAAAAACAGCCGGGATAAGGATCCCATCCCCGCGAACCTCCGGTTTGGACCGGCCCTGACCATCGACTTCGACGAGTTCAACTCGCTGACCGTTACCACCGACTTCAACAAGTCACTGGTGAGCGTAGACCGCAAGACGATCATTGAAAATGGCGATACGACACAGGTCCAAGTGGGGAATTCCGGGTTTGAGGCGCTCTTCGACTCCTGGGGGACAGCCCGCGGACAGGTTGGGCCTGACAATGAGTCTACCAGCCTCTCGCTGGCTCAGCAGTTCACCGTGGGGACCGGTCTGGAGTACTGGTACAGTGACCTCTTTGCGCTCCGGTCCGGGTATTACTACGAGCATCCGGACAACGGAGACCGCCAGTTCCTGACGTTTGGGGCGGGGCTCCGGTACAATATTGTCGGGGTCGACATCTCGTACCTCTACACCGCAGAGAATGAAAGCCCGCTGGCCAATACCCTGCGCTTTTCGCTCCTGTTTGAGTTTCAGTAGGGACGCTGCGGTCTGGGCCGTGCCGAAGCGCCCAGGGCCGCACGCCGACCAGATCTGAGTAGGCCCCCGGTACGTTGCACCACGATGGTGCGGCGTATCGGGTTTTTCTATCTGGGGGGGATCCTGCGAGGGCGGGCCGGTGAGAGGCGAGTTGGATAACTACCGTCGGACTGATACATTGGTACACGGGCAAATCGACTTTTTCGCCCAGGCGCTCGAAGAGGGGGTCGACGAGGGCATCTTCGAGGTCGAGGACATTCAGGTCTCTGCCAGCACGGTGTGGGCCTCCCTGCACGGCACCATTTCCCTGCTGCTGGCCGATCGGGTCGACATCCGCATCGAGCCGGACACGTTCATCGATACGGCCATTCGCCAAGCCATCCGGGGGGGGCACCGGCTCCCTCGACGCCTTGAGGCCCGCCTGAACGCCGCACGAAATCGGGCCCTCTATTTCCTTTTCACCGACGGACCCCGCGTTTATGCCCGACGCTGTAGACACCGCAGATGCTGCGTCCGACACTGTCCACACGGCCCCCTCGGACGCAGGTCCGTGCATTCGCGGCAAGACCCTTCCGGAGTTGCTCTACGAAGCGATCGACGCGTACGATAATCCCCGGGCGCTGAACCAGCCCACCGGGGACGGGTGGGTCCCGATGTCGCTGGATCAGTTTCGGCGGCGGGCGGAAGAGACGGCGCTCGGCCTCCTGGACCTTGAGCTGGAGCGGGGCGACAAGGTGGCGCTTCTCATGGAGAGCGACGTCCACTACTGCATCGTCGACATGGGGTGTCTGATTGGGGGACTGATCGACGTGCCCCTGTACCTGTCCAGCGCCCCGGAACAGATGCAGCACGTCGCCGACCACGCCGAGGCGAAGGCGCTCGTTGTGTCCAATCCGAAGCGGCTGGCGCAGGCCGCAACGCTTCTTCCGGACCTGCCCCACATCGAAACGGTGGTGCTCTGCGACCCGGAGGACGGCGATGAACCGCGTCCCGACCTGCCGGACCGGGTGGAGCTCACAACGCTGGAGACTGTCCAGGAACGGGGGCGAACGTCGGTGGAGGACCAGACGGAGGCCATCGAGGCGCTCCGCGCTCAGATCGACGCGGATGACCTTGCTACCATCATCTACACGAGCGGCACGACCGGGCGGCCCAAGGGGGTGATGCTGTCGCACGAGAACATCTCGTCCAACGCCCTTACGGCGGTCGGGGAACTGGGCGACTTTGAGGGCGGGCCGGAGGGGGAGGTCGTGATTTCGTTTCTCCCTCTCACGCATGTGTTTGCGCGCATGCTACAGTACGCCTACGTGGCGTGGGGCGTAAGCATCTACTTCGTCCATCCGGACAACCTTGTCGAGGCGCTTCCGAGGGTGCGGCCCACGATTTTTGCGTCCGTGCCGCGTGTGCTCGAGCGAGTATACGCGGGGATCAAGAAAAAAATTATGGGCACGGAGGGAATTCAGAAGCAAATTGGGGAATGGGCCCTCGATGTGGCCCAGGAGTACGAGATGAATCAGCCGAGCACCATCCCGTACCGGATGAAGCACTCGGTTGCGGACCAGCTCGTGTTTCACAAGTGGCGGTCGGCGCTCGGGGGACGGGTAAAATACATCGTGGTGGGCGGCGCGGCGCTCCAGCCCGACCTCGCCAATCTCCTCGCGGCGGCGGGCGTCACGACGCTCCAGGGCTACGGCCTCACCGAAACGAGCCCGGTGATCTCGTATACTCGTCCCCGGCGCAACAAGCCCGGCACCGTGGGCGACCCCCTTCCAGGCGTGGAGGTCCGGATTGCCGACGACGGAGAGATTCTCACGCGCGGCCCCCACGTCATGCAGGGCTACTACAAGGCGCCCGACAAGACAGACGCTGCCATAGAGGACGACGGATGGTTTCACACCGGGGACATCGGGGAATTCGACGACGAAGGCTTCCTTACGATCACCGATCGGAAGAAGGCCCTCTTCAAGCTCTCGACGGGCAAGTACGTGATGCCGCAGCCTATCGAGAATCAGATGGGCAGCGATCCGCTCGTGAACAATGCCGTCGTCGTGGGCAACGACCGCAAGTTCTGCACGGCGCTGGTCTTTCCGAGCTTCGATCAGGTGCGTGCGCAGGCGAGCGAGTTCGAGCTCGACCCGGAGCAGGACATTGATGATCTCCTCACTGAGCCGGACATTGTAGACGCGTTCCGGGCCATTGTGCACGATGCGAACGAAGGGATGGATCACTGGTCCACCGTGAAGCGATTCGCGCTCATTCCCGACGAGCTCACTGTGGAATCGGCCCTGCTCACGCCGACCCTCAAGGTCCGGCGACCGAAGGTCCACGAGGCCTATGCCGA
>PXTN01000032.1 GCA_003022565.1 Bacteroidetes bacterium QS_3_64_15
TCGGCAAAGATCGCGAATAGGTTCACGATCTGTACTGCCGGGCATCAGGCCCGTTCTATTTTGAAAACCCGTCCGACTATTGTCGTGTACCGTGGTTCGCCCCACATACTGAGGGGCAGCGTCGAGAAATGCAATCCCTGGCGGGCTCTCCCGGGCAACTCTGTGGGGCCAGAGTTCTCCGAATCGCGTCCTCGGGTTCCACAACGGGGGAGGGCAAGCTGCTCGGTGTTGCTTGATGCTACGTCCGGCCCAGAGGTTTGTCGGTCTGTAAACCCTGGACAATCGCCCTACGAGGACGGCTCCACCTCCCACACAAACTCCAGGAGAGGACGGACCTCCCGGACCATCCGGACGATCTCGTCGACGAAGTTCGGGAACTGAAGGGCTTCGTCCGGGCAGTCCCGCTTGACCACGTAGTTCGTCCACTTCAGATACGGGGCAATGGGAGCATCCCGATAGTCACTGAAGCCCTTCGGCATGCCCGTCAGCGTGTCCTCCATGCTGTGGACCGGCAGGTCGCGGGCCTCCATCGCGTCGAGCAGCTCGAAGAACCGCTCCGGCTCCGCCGCGATGCGCTCGCGGACCGGGCGGAGGTAGGAGACGTTCGGTTGGTAGAAGCCGGCCCCCAGGAAGCAGTCCGCGGGCTCCACGTGGACGTAGACGACGCCGTTCTCGTCGCGGTGTCCGGAGCGGTCGAAGACCCCGCTGACGTGGGTCTTGTACGGGGTTTTGTCGTCGGTGAAGCGCATGTCCCGGTAGATCCGGAACCGGGACTCCTTCGGATGGGCAGTAAGGGGCAGGTCCACGTTGGAAAGACGGCGCGCACCGTCGGCCAGTAGCAGCTCCAAGGGGGCCTTCAACTCTTCCTCGTACGTCTCCTTGCGCGCTTTGAACCAGTCGCGGTCGTTGTTGTCGGCGAGGGCGCGGAGGAACTGGAAGGCCTCCGCACGGAAGCCCGGGAATGGTGGGTGAGAGAGTGGTTCTTCCATCGCTTGCGACCGGTTGACAGGAGGAATTCCGAACTGTGCGGTCTCGCCTCACTCAATGCAGCTCCACAATGCCGGACTCGGTGTCCTCCTCCAGTGTCGTGATGGCCTCCTGATGTCGTCGAAGAAGGGTTTCGATTGCCTGAGTAGAGCAGTTCCCGCGGCGAATCCAGACGACGTTCGGCGGAGAGCCCTGGAGGACGCTGAGTTCCCCGAAGTCCGCATCCTTTGTTACGATTGTAAATCCATTTTCGGCCACAAATGACCAGATCGCGCGGTCGAGAGCCTGGTCGAGACCGACGTCTCTGACATGAGTTGAGTTCGGGTACAGGTCCTCAAGCCGGTCCACGAGCCGGGGCGACAGATTTTGGTCGAAGAGAAGGTTCATCCACTGTGAACCGTGGTCCGGCGTTCTCGATCTGCGGCATAGCTAAGACAGGCTCGAATGTCCTCGTCGGTAAGATATGGGAAATCATTCAGGATCTCCTCGACCGTCATTCCTGACGCTAGGTAGTCCAACACATCATACACAGTGATGCGCATCCCTCGGATGCAGGGTTTCCCCCCTCGCTTCCCCGGCTCAACTGTGATGATGTCCTGGTATTCCATGACGCTGATGGAGGTGTGCGGACTCATTCACCAGGCTCCTCTTGCAAACTCACACTTCTGGTTTGGAAGGAAGGTTCCCCTACGTCGGCTCAGTGTGGGAGGACTGGTCGAGGCCCATCTCCGACACGATCGTTTCCATCCCCGCCTCAAACTTGTTTGCGCCCCCCTGCGAGGGGTGCCGCACGTACGTGGGATCGGCGTTCACCTCCTTGAGCGCCCGCTCTCCTTTGCGGCCGACGCCCACCGTACGATCGGGATCGAGGGCGTCGAGCAGCGCGCGGAGCAACTCGTGCCACTCGCGCACCTCCGAGCGGCGCGGGGTCCGGATGGACAGCGGGTCGTCCGCGTCGTGGGGGTGAAGGGGCAAGCTGTTCCAGACAAAAAAGTGAGGGAAGTGGGGCCGAAGCACACGCCAGAAGATGGAGGCGCTGTACTCGGTGATGGGCACGTCCTTGCGGCTCGTGGCCGTGCCGTCGATCGGGAAGTCGGGGGCAGTGAGCTGCGATTCGCTCGTCACCGGCACCCCCGAAAAGCGACAGCCCCAGGGCCCCGGGGCTTCGAGGAGCAAGAAGAGAGGCGGGGCCTCGTCAAAGCAGTCCAGGTAGCGGCGCACGTTGTTGCGGCGGTGGGCCGGGGCGTCCGCTACGTCGAGATCATCCCGGCGGTCGCGGTAGGGATTGAAGAGCTCGTCGGTGGACGGGGTGGGGAAGACGTGCGCCTCGAAGAGATCCCAGACCGTATGGAGCATGCTGCGAGGGGGAGAGGGACGCGATGAAGGGAAAAGGTACGGGGGAAGAGGAAAGGGAAGAACGGACGGCTGCTCACAGTACCCGCCCCGCATTATGTGTCCGCACTACGCGGATGCACTGGCCGCGTCGCCGGTGCGGGGGAAGGCAAAGTCCGCGTACCCCATCTCGGCCGTCCCGAACCAGCGGTAGGCGCTCTCGCGGGCGTCCTTGTAGGCCTCGTAGATCTCCCGGTACTGCTTGTTGCCGGAGGCGTTGTCTTCCAGGGTCTGTGTCGTGATCTCCTGCGCCCGCGTCATGACCTCGTCGGGAAAGCGGCGGAGCGTGATGTCCTGGTCCAGCAGGCGGTCGAGGGCTGCCGGGTTTTTGTGGTCGTACTGGGCGAGCATGTTAAGGCTGGCCTCCGACGCCGCCGTCTTCAGCGCGTCCTGGTACTGGGTTGGAAGGCTTTCGTACGCGTCCCGGTTCACGTAGAAGGTGAGAGCGGGGCCCGGTTCCCACCAGCCGGGGTAGTAATAGTGCTGGGCCACCTCGTAGAAGCCGAGCTTCTCGTCGTCGTAGGGGCCTACCCATTCGGCCGCGTCAATCGCGCCCCGCTCCAGCGATGGATAAATTTCCCCACTCGGCAGGACCTGCGTGTTGACCCCCATCTCGCTCATGACACTGCCCCCGAGCCCCGGAATGCGCATCTTCAGCCCGCGCATGTCGTCCAGAGAGGCCACCTCGGTCCGAAACCACCCGCCCATCTGCGTGCCCGTGTTGCCGCCCGGCAGGTTGAGGATGTTGAAATCGGCGAAGAGGTCGCGCATCAGGTCCATGCCGCCGCCGTAGAGCAGCCACGCGTTGTACTGGCGGGCCGTGAGGCCGAAGGGCACCGTGCAGTCGAACGCCAGCGCGGGATTTTTGCCGATGAAATAGTAGCTGGCCGAGTGTCCCATCTCCACGGTGCGGTTCTGCACGCTGCCCAGCACCTCAAGGGACGGGACCAGCTCGCCGCCCGGATACGTGAGGATCTCGAAGTTGCCGTCGGTGAGGGCCTTGAGACGCTCGGCCAACACCTCGGCCGCGCCGTAGATGGTGTCGAGCGAGCGGCTGAAGCTGGAGGCGAGCCGCCACCGGACTTGTTTATTGGTTTGAACGTTGGGGGCGCCGTCGCCGGCGGACGATTCGCCGTTGCCACAACCAGTGAGCAGGCTCGCGCCGGCGGCGCCGAGGAGGGCCTTCTTTGTGAAATCGCGCCGTTCCATGAATCGGAGAAAGACTGATTCAAGCGCTAAGAAGCTGTTTTAATTCATGCCTCGGGGCTGCGAGCGGCAGCGATGGCCTGCAAATCGTCCCCGGTCTCGGGCGGCACCGACAGCTGTCGCGTGCAACCCTCGCCCATGGGCCGATTTTCGGCTCATCGGTGCTCGCTCTCGCGAACCGACTCAAAATCAAAACAGCTTCTACGTGTACGAGGGGCATTCAGTATAGGGGGCAATACATCCCCCCGCAACCGCCTCATTGCCCTGTGCAACCGATTCATAAATGGCCTGTCCGTTTCGAGTGCATCGCCGAGCGACACCCCGGCCCCGGAACCGGTTGGGGAGACGGAGTTGTAGCGGGAGGACGTGATGCGTGAGGGCGTGATGCGGGAGGACGTGATGCGTGAAGGTTCTCACCCTCACGTTTCACGTCTAACGTTTCACTCCTCACGATGCGGTCGGAGCGGGCGCAGGACGACCTCGGAGATGAGATGGTTCGTCGGCGACTCGAGCACGTGCTGCACCGTCGCCGCCACGTCTTCGGGCTGGAGGGGGTTCTCGGTCATCTCCGCGCCGGCCACGTCGAAGAAACTGGTGTCCACAGAGCCCGGGTAAAGGCACGTCACCCGGATGCCGTCCTCGCGAACCTCCTTCATCACCGCCTCGCTGAAGCCGCGCACGGCGAACTTGCTGGCGTTGTAGGCGCTGATGTTGGGAGTGCCCAGCAGGCCCGCGATGGAGGCGATGTTCACGATGTGGCCCCCAACGCCGGTCTCGTCGTTCTGAGCGCGCATCGTGGGCACCGCCTCGCGGGTGCAGAGGTAGACGCCCCGCACGTTGGTGTCCATCTGCACGTCGAAGGCCTCCGTGTCGAG
The DNA here is from genome assembly GCA_003022565.1 of Bacteroidetes bacterium QS_3_64_15. Classification (GTDB taxonomy): domain Bacteria; phylum Bacteroidota; class Rhodothermia; order Rhodothermales; family Salinibacteraceae; genus Salinibacter. The sequence continues at coordinate 4,461 of PXTN01000032.1, forward strand.
GTCGTCGACGGGGCCGAATTGGCCGAGGCCGGCGTTGTTGATCAGCACGTCCAGGCGCCCGGCCTCGGCGTCAACCGTGTCGAAGGCCGCTTCCACCCGATCCTCCTTCCGGACATCGCAGGAGACGGGATGGAAGGCAGGGCCGAGATGGTTCTGCAGGGCGTCGAGCCGATCGGTGGACCGGGCGAGTCCGTAGACGATCGCGTCTTGGTCGACGAGCATTCGGGAGAGCTGTGCGCCGAGGCCTTTGCTGGCTCCGGTGACGACGGCAACAGTGTCGGTGAGATCCATTCGACGAAAGGACTGAACCTTGAGGGGAGGACACGAAAATCTGCGTCTTCATACCGGGGCCGTGGGCGTCGGATCGGGGTCCCCGCTGAGGATTCTGTTGAATTCCGGGCATCGTCGGCCTGCCTCGCACCTCGCCCGCAGGCAGGATCTGGCCTCCGGCCTCTCATCTACTTGAACACCCCGGAATCCCCTCATTCGCGCGAACCTCCGTAATCGCCC